>JBFRWR010000260.1:0-9273 GCA_051439685.1 Trichodesmium sp. | reverse complement strand
TCGATATCTGCCATTAACCTCAAAAGTTTGTAATAGACATATCTAAATCTAGAAAGCTATAGAGAAGCCATTTAGTATCTTTGCCCGCGATTAAATTTTTGAGTTACGAGTCAGCAGTGGTGATTAGTAACTCAAAAATATTTTCATCTCATCAAGCTCCTCCCATAAATGGTTTGTTTTTCCCTCATCAAATCTTTCCATTAATACTTCCTCATTCAAAAATCCCCTACATTTTCATTTTCTAGAGCTACCGAAAAATTTCCCACAGGATTTTCCCTTGTATCCTCACAATTTTTGTGATATAATAAAATTTAGCTGGTGTCACTCGCCTATCCACATGACTATTTATTCAACTAAATTTCTTAACTAAGATTTATGAAAGATTCAGGAATTTTCTGAGGAACAATGCCAAAAATATTTTCATTTTGTGAAGATCCTGCAATATAGTGTTTTTTCCTCATCAAATTTTTCCATCAATACTTCCTCAGTGGAAAATCACCAACATTTTCATTTTGTGAAGCTCCGAAAAAAAATCGGCGCGTCAAAGGATTTTCCGTTGCATCCTCATTATTTTTGTGATATTATAAAATTTAACTGGGGTTACTCGCCTATAGGCATGACTATTTATTCAACTAAAGTTTTGTTTCTCAACGATCGCGAATTTTGTAGAAAGGAAAGTTAATCTAAAAGATACGAAATGAGTTCTATATAATATGAGGTCGTTGAAATTTTAAACCAAACCAAAAAACCCAATTTCTTTTGATAGTTGAAACTGGGCTTTTCAATAAAAATAAATATAAAAATAATTACAGAGTCTGTCTAGAAATCAACTTTTCAAAATGAGCTTGAGTTTCCTGCAACATTTCCTCGCGACCATCTTTTGCTTGATTAAGAGAAGGAACTAAATTACGAGCGTGTAAAGTCATGTGAAATTGTAAGTCAGCCACATATTCACTAACATCTTGATGTAAAGAACAAGATGGATATTTTTTATTTTCTGAATTCAAAGTTTTCTCCTCCCCTAAATTATTTGAACTTATCTCTGATAAGGAAGGATACCATAGAGATTCTTTCTATGTTGCAGTTTAGTAATGAAGCTTAATATTTTTCAGCAAGTAAAATTACATTTCTTCATATATTGTCTACTGGAATGTTTCATATAAAATCCCTGAAGGGATCTATAAAATTAGCTGGAGAGATGGCCGGATGGCGGGAGGTTCGGCGGTCGTCGATGATGAAGCAAGGGGCTATGCGTTATACTTTTTTCCCTATTCTATTTCACCGAAATTCTGACTCCTGACTCCTAACTCCTGACTCCTAACTCCTGTCTCCTGTCTCCTGTCTTCTGACTCCTGTCTCCTGTCTCCTAATCCTCACTTTTGCAAAGATACTGTTAGGGGTTCTATAAAATCGTGCATTAGGGAATCAGGAGCCGTAGGCGCGGGTTTAACCATTAAGTTAGGGAGTTCTTTACATTGAGCCAGATAAACCCGCCCCCAATGATATAACCCATCATCCTAGGGGCGAGTTTATGTAAATCTTAGATTAAGCATCAAAATTCTAGCTAAAACCCGCCCCTAACTATTGGACCATTTAAAGTGTTTAAGTCCACTACTTGAAAACTACCACTTCAATAAATTAAATTCTTCCATATCCACCGTGTCGCGGTTACGATAAATTGCTAAAACTATAGCTAAACCTACAGCAGCTTCAGCAGCAGCAACCGTAATTACAAAAACAGTAAAAACCTGACCTTTAATATTTTGAGCATCTAGAAAATTAGAAAAACCCATCAGATTCAAATTTACAGCATTGAGAAGCAACTCAATAGACATCAGCACCCTAACTGCATTACGACTGGTAACTAAACCATAAATTCCTATACAAAAAAGTGCTGCTGCTAATAACAAAAAATATTCCAGTTGTAATTGCATAAACTTCTTAAACCTTTTAATTTATTCATATGACGTACCAGTGAATAATTGATAATTAATCCGCGAAGGTTTAAAGCCTTTTATGACCAATAGATAATTAAAAATTAGATATAGTTTTCATGATCCATTATCAATTATCCATTATCAATTATCCATTATCAATTATCCATTAATTTCCTTAGAACTTGAAACTAATTCACGAGGACGTTCAGGCAAACTCAAAACTGGTGTTTGTGGCATATCAGTTGGTACTTCATCAGGCAAAATATCTCGACGAGCCAAAATAATAGCACCTACCATTGCCATTAACAAAAATACAGAAGCTAGTTCAAAAGGAAGTAAAAAATCACTAAAAAAGTGCTTACCAATTAATACAATTGAACTTTCTGTAGCAGCAGTTGCAGTAACAGGAATTGACCAAGAAGTAGACAATACCATTGTACTGAGTAAAGCAAACAAACCGATACAAACTAAACCTGTAGCAACCTTTCTAAACCAAGCATTAGGCAAAGCTTTAAAATCTTCTCGTTTGTTTACAAGCATAATCGCAAATAAGATTAGGACATTAACCGCCCCAACATAAATCAAAACTTGGGCAGTAGCTACAAAGTCAGCATTTAACAAAAGGTATAAACCAGAAATGCTCATAAATACTCCACCCAACAAAAAAGCTGAGTAGACAATATTAGACAATAATACTACTCCCAAAGCTGCCCCAATCATCATTACAGCTAAAATAATGAATGAAACAAATTGAACCCCTTGTGCTAAATCCACTTTTTATTCCTTTAAATATGTCTGAATTTTGAATTATATTTTGTTAGCTAGTAGGTAAGCAAACAGCTATTAGCTGTCAGCTCTCAGCAACAAAATCCTACTGTTACAATAAGATTTAATTTTGGCTCAATTAATAAGGCTTTTCTCATGCACCAAAACTAATAGCTGATAGCTGACTGCTGACTGCTGACTGCTTAAATGACTATTTTTCTGCTGTATCTGCTGCTGGCTTTTCAGCTTCCATTTGTGCCAGAATTTCTTCTGGGCGGAGACCAGCACGACGAGCAGTATGAGAAACTGTATGAGGGTCTGTAACTCCTTTCGGTAAATAAGCCAATTCTCGCAGAGGAGTTACCATTGGATCATTTGTCACCTTATATGGTAATCGTCCCAGAGCAACGTTATCATAGTTCAACTCATGGCGGTCATAAGCTGCTAATTCATACTCTTCTGTCATAGATAAACAGTTAGTGGGACAATACTCTACACAGTTGCCACAGAAAATACATACTCCAAAATCAATGCTGTAGTGCTTCAGCTTTTTCTTTTTAGTTGCTTTATTAAGTTCCCAATCTACTACAGGTAGATTAATTGGACAAACCCTCACACAAACTTCACAGGCAATACACTTATCATATTCAAAGTGAATTCTGCCCCGAAATCTTTCAGAAGGAATTAACTTTTCGTAGGGATACTGTACAGTAATAGGCCGACGGCGCATATGGTCAAAGGTTACAGATAGACCTTGACCAATATATTTGGCTGCTTGAACTGTTTCTTTAGCGTAATCACTGACTTGGTTGAGGAATTTAAACATGATAGCTCTCTCCTAAGAAATAGGTAGGAAAAGTAGTTTTGGATTTTAGGTAGAGTTTAATCGAAAAATCTCAAATCAACTACTGATTTATCCGCCAAAGGCAAATGGGAAGGCCAATTTTAGGGCAGCAGTTAATAACAAATTAACTAAAGCAACTGGCAATAAGAACTTCCAACCAAGGTCTAATAATTGGTCAATTCTGACCCTTGGTAATGTCCAGCGAAGTAAAACTGCGATGAATACCAGTAGATAAGCTTTAAATAAAGTCATAATAATGCCCAAGGAAGCGTTGAGCATTTGTAACCAAGGAGTAGTTTCACTCACTCCCAACAAATTAGAAATAAGTTCTACTGGTAGTGGAGACTCCCAACCACCTAGATATAAAACGGCTACAAGTAGGGCGGAGAGAACTAAGTTGACATAAGAGGCCAAATAATACAGAGCAAATTTCATCCCAGTATATTCGGTTTGGTATCCGGCCACCAATTCTTCTTCTGCTTCTGGAAGGTCAAAAGGCAAACGTTCACATTCTGCCAGTACTGCTATCCAGAAAATTATGAATCCTAATGGTTGTCTCCAAATATTCCATCCGAGGATGCCATAACTTGATTGTTGTTCAACTATATCAATTGTGCTGAGACTGTTAGACATCATCACTACTGCTAGGACAGCTAAAGCCAAAGGAATTTCATAACTAATAGACTGTGCCGCTGCTCTGAGACCTCCAAGTAGAGAATATTTATTATTTGAGGCATAGCCAGACATTAGTAGTCCAATGGGTTGAATACTGGAAAGGGCTATCCACAAAAATATTGCTACTCCCAAGTCTGTAATCACTAAATTTTGTCCAAATGGAACTACTAGGTAGGACAAAAATACTGGGATGGCTACAATTACTGGTCCTAATGTGAACAATAGGGGGTCAGCTTTGGCCGGAACAACGTCCTCTTTGAATAATAGCTTTAGGCCATCCGCCAGGGGTGCTAGGGTTCCCAATGGGCCGATAAATTCAGGACCAATTCTTTGTTGTGCTGCTGCAGATATTTTCCTCTCTAGCCAAACTGTAACTAGAACACCTACAGTGGCACCAACAATCATTAGTAACATTGGGAATGGTAGCCATAAGGTTTTGGCTATATCTGATGGTAAGCCCAAATTGACGAGCGCTTCAATAAAGCTTCTTTGTAGATCGATTCCTGGGTTCATTTAAGTTGATTCAGTATAATTACTCAGTTTATATAGATTCTGGTGCTATGTTAATGTATATCTTGGTCAATTTTCTAGTTTATTGTAATTTTTATTGACATTCTCTTGCCTTAGAAGGATGAGGATGTTTACTTTAATTAGCCCCCTTTCAAGTTTTCCTGACTCAGGTCTTGACATAGTTATGTCCCATCCTAATTGACTAGAATATCAGATATTACCAATGCTCAAAAGCTTACTATATAGGCTTTTCAGCATTTGAGGATTTAAAACAGCTATAAACTTTTACTCATAAGGGTTTTAGCCATTTTTTTAGCTTAATTCCCAACAACTCTAATTATTAATTGTTAATTATTAATTCTTGAATTGCTATCTAGAATTACCCTGTTTGTGAATATAGTAATCCGCGGATAGGTTGCGACAAATCAAAAAGTAGATAAGAAAATTGAAACTCTTACCGAATAATTAATAGTTAATACTTAATAATTAAGAGTTGATAGTCAATAATTAATTATTTATTCATTCAACAATTAAGGCTTAAAGGCTCCCCCCATAGGGGCTAAATCAAACAAAAAAAAATCCTTTTAGCCAATCCCCTTCTTTCAAGAAGCGGTAATTATTAATTGTTAATTGTTAATTGCTGAACTGTTTCCTGTTCCCTATTTCCTAAAAGCAGTAAGATTTTTATCCACAAATAAAATAGGATTGGTATAGATATTGTAGGCTTGAATGTTTGGCCTAAGATTCGAGTCTTCCCTATCCTAATCTTTCTCACACAAAGAGTTTACCCATGACTTTTTATCCCTGAACTTGATACTTCAAAGTCTACCTCCAAATCTTTTCATCTTGAATACTTAAATTTGTCTACTTCAAAGCTAAGTTTTAAACCTAATTTTTTGCTCATAAATAAATTAAGTAATACTCACCTTGTGTCTGACTAAATTTTCAGGATATTTTTAGTTAGGTAGGTAAGCTGTTCAGCATTAAAACCCATCCAACTTTTGTCAAAGGCAAAAATAAATATCAACTCTAAATGATTTTTAGCTTAAGCAGTATTTACCTTAATTTTTACTTGATAAATAACACTAACTGTAGATATCAAATATCTAAAAATTATCCCTCTAACCTAGAACCAAGCTCGCTAATTCTTTGATGATAAATTAAGCATTCAGCAGTCAGCTCTCAGCCATCAGCTATTGCTTGTAGTTTGGGATAAAAGCTTTACTAATTCAGTCATAATTAAACCTGACAAAAGTAAGCTTTAAAATCTATAATTCATGTAAACCCCCTTCTTTGCCAAGAAATGACAGCTAATAGCTAAATACTTAGATTAACCTACATTAGAAATTTACTAGAAAATACTAAACATGACCGCGCTCATATTATTAGTTTAGTCATGCTGTTGATGTCAACACAAAGATTGATTAATCGTCCCCTTTAATTCTTGAGAAAATAACTGATTCCTCCAGAAATTCAGGCTAACGATTTTCGATAGAACTATAAGTAACGTTATGTTCTCCTGTATAAATTTGTGTAGGACGGAAAATCCGATTAGCTACTAATTGCTCTTTCCAGTGAGCTAACCAACCAGCGACACGAGCAATAGCAAATATAGGTGTAAATAGATCGCTAGGAATACCTAATTTCCGATAAACAAGACCAGAATAAAAGTCCACATTTGGGTAAATACCTTTTGTACCTAACTTTTCCTCTACAGCCTTTTCTAACTCCAAAGCTATTTCATAATATTTGTCGTAGCCAAACTTGTCAAACAACTTTTCTGCTAATTCTTGGAGAATAATTGCTCGTGGGTCTTTGACTTTGTAAACGCGATGACCAAAACCCATGATTTTTGCTTTAGTCTCCAAACATTTATCGAGATATGGCCTAACATTTTCTAAAGAACCAATTTCAGATAACATACTAATCACATCTTCATTTGCTCCGCCGTGTAGTGGCCCAGCCAGAGTTCCTACGGCTGAAGCTATAACTGCATAAGGATCAGTTAAGGTAGAAGCTGTCACCATAGCTGAGAATGTAGAAGCATTAATAGTATGTTCAGCATGAAGAGTCAGACAAACATCAAAAACATGAGCTGCAAGTGGATCTGGTTCCTTTTCATTCAGCATATATAAAAAGTTAGCTGCATAGTCCAAATCATCTCTTGGCTGTACAGGATCGTTACCCTTACGCATTAATTGGAAAGCAGCCACCATTGTCGGAATTTTTGCCAATAGTCTGACTACTGCTGTCCTAATATATTCTGGGTTATCAAGGGCGCGACGAGCATAAAATAAGCCCAGAGCTGCTGCTGAAGTTTGCAGAGCATCCATCGGATGTCCAGTTTCCGGAAAACATTTCATCATGTCCCGAATTCTGTACTTGATTCTTCTGTGATAACGAATATCATGCTCGAAGGTTTCCAATTCCTCTTTACTAGGAAGATAGCCCCAAATTAACAGATATGCTGTTTCCAGGAAAGAGCTTTGTTTTGCCAATTCTTGAATATTAATGCCTCGGTATTCCAATATCCCTTGTTGTCCATCGACATAGCTAATACTTGATTGGGTAGCGGGAATACCTTCTAAACCAGGCTTAAATTCAATGCAGACGACGGACATGACGATCCCCTTTACTTGATATGAATATACTCAGGCTACATTATCAAGTCGTTGACTTGTGTTGTTGTTTTAACAATAAAATATTAATAATTTTTGCGAAAAGTCTAATCAAGTAAAAATCTTGGGGGTGTTAACCAAAACATTTGACTCTGGCCTACTGGTGAACCAACTTCAGGCAAGGAAACTCCTATTACTCCTGCTTTTTTTAGTATGAATACTTGTCTGGTTTCTCCCCAGATAAGAGTTTCTGCCCAGTTACTTAAGTCTGGTTGATGGCCGACTAGGGCTAATTCTCTATTTTTATTTCCTTGAGGTTCCCATGTCTCTAGCCATTTTAGCCAAATATTAATATTTCCATCGGGAGCTAGAGGGGAAAATTCTTCTACTTGAGAACTTAGTTTATTTGCCTGGAGAATTTTAGCAGTTTGATTGGCTCTAAGCAAGGGACTTGTAAGAATTAGGTCGAAATGAAGACCAAGTTGTTTGAGTTTTTGAGCAATTTTGTGAGTTTTGCGATCGCCCACTTCTGTCAAAGGACGTTCTGCGTCTGTGGCGTAATTTTCCGCATCACCTGCTATACCGTGACGGATAAAATAAACATTTGTACTCATTGTCAATATATTTTTTTAGCCTTTTTATATATCATTTTATTTGATAAAAGTCAAATATAGACAAGTAATACGAATTTTATCAACTTACAGCAGATTCGAGGTATGTGATTTCAATAATTAACAATTAATAATTATCTCTAGTAGAATTGGGTAAAATGATTTTTTTCTCCTGAAATAGAAGACTTTATACGTTATTTTTCGGTAAATTTTCAGATATTAATAACCTACTCTCTGACAGGGGAAAGAATACGATAACTTTCCCATTTCAGATCAGGAGAGAAAGAGGCACGGAGAATAAAAAATCCTGCTGTTTCCCTATTCTCAGTTCCTTTAATCACAGATTGCTATTTTTTATAGAACCCCTGAAGGGCTCTATAAAATTAGCTGGAGAGATCGGGGGACGGGGAGATGGGGAGATGATGAAGCAAGGGGCTATTTTTATACTTTTCTCCCTATTCTATTTCAGCGAAATTCTGACTCCTGATTCCTAACTCCTAATTCCTGACTCCTGATTCCTAACTCCTAACTCCGCGCCTCCTGTCTCCTGTCTCCTGTCTCCTGTCTCCTGTCTCCTGTCTCCTAATCCTCACTTTTGCTCATATTCCAAATGGGTTCTATATAGCAGTCGAAGTCAAGAGCGCGGAAATTTCTAAATCCTGTTTTGCTACACAAATATATTGCGCAGCATTCAGTAGGAAAACCCCTTTAACAGTCTAGTGTTCCCTGTTCCCTATTCCCTATTCCCTATTCCCTAGCTCTATACAAAAAACCCCCGCACTCAGAGATGCAGGGGTTTCACATACCAATCACATATTTTTGCCATTCTTTATTCTTACCACTTTTAACGTGTTTAGTCAATTCAAAGTAGAGACCACTGTGGGGTTTTCGAGGCGGATAACGCAAAGTCATATTAGCCTCCTTCGGGGTGCGACTTCCTTTGCGAATATTGCAACGGACACAAGCAGTAACAAGATTTTCCCAAGTATCTCCACCGCCACGCGATCGCGGTATTACATGATCTAATGTTAAATCATTGAGACAACCACAGTATTGACAGGAATAACTATCTCGGTGCATAATATTTCGGCGAGTCAAAGGAATATCTTTGTAAGGCACCCGGACATAATAACGCAGTCGGATGACTGTGGGAAAAGGAATATCTGGAAGAATATATATTCCATTATGTTCAATCTGCTCCGCTTTACCTTTGAGCAACAAGACGATAGCTCGTCGCCAACTCGTGATATTGAGCGGTTCATAAGAAGCGTTCAACACTAAAACATTGGCCATTGATATTTCTGAAAAGAGAA
>JBFRWR010000259.1:0-4091 GCA_051439685.1 Trichodesmium sp. | reverse complement strand
ATTCTACTCTTTAAAAACTGATAAATTTCCCCAATTAAATCTTGATAATCTGTCAATTTTTGCATAGTTTTTGGCGTACCCCGAATGTGCATTAAAATAATCGGCACTTTCAGAGAAGCTACCACAGAAAACATCTCATCATCATAAGTTCCAGCAGAAATATCATTAATAAAATTAGCACCAGCTTCAACAGATTTTTTGGCAACTATCGCCCTAGTAGTATCAACAGAAATTGGAATTTCTGCACAAATATTTTGTTGACTTCTTAACAACTTAATTATTGGTAAAACCCGATTAAGTTCCTCATCTAGAGAAACAACTTCAGAACCTGGTCTAGTTGATTGACCGCCAATATCAATCATATCGGCGCCTGCCTCCACCATTTTTTTTACCTGAATTAAAGCTGCTTCTAGTGTATTAAAATCACCACCATCACTAAAACTATCTGGCGTAACGTTTAAAATACCCATTATGTAGGTCTGTTTTCCCCAAACAAAACTTTTAGCTAAATTGTGCATTTGATAATTGATGAAATAGTAATATCATATCTGGTAGAATATAATCGTTTCAAATAAAAATTAGACTGCTAAATCCTTGAAAATCAAGGATTATATCAAGGTTAACTAACTATTAGCTTTAAGCATTTAGCTAGCCTCCTGCGGAGGAACTACGTTAACAGCTAAAAATCCAAGGGTTTAAGTCCCCCACAAGAGCTTGAAAAATTAGTGGTGCGCCTTTTATGGGGGTTTGTAGACGCGGAGCGGCAACTCTAGAGTATCCCCCATTATACACCGTGAAAAGCTGACTGCTGATTGCTGACTGCTGACTGCTCCTTCAAGTGTCTCAATCTTCAATCGAATTACTATAATTATAATTAAAGATCGTAGTATTGCTCTAGCTCTAAGTATAGATATTGCTCAGAGCTTTAGTACAAACAAAAACTTTTTTATCACTTATTGTCCAGACATCATATAATACTGATTTGAGCAATAATTTTTTAAAAAGAATATAGCGTTTATCAAGTTACTTAGGTAGAGTTTTTTTCTTTTCTATTCCCTATTGCCTAAAAGGGAAGAAAAAAAGTTTTGAGGCGTGAGTCGAGCAAAAACTAGATTTAATACTCCAATAAAATCTATATCGAATTATAGAATTTTAATCTCCATCTCGTTGCCACCAACTATGGTGCAAAATTTTAGGATATTGGTGAATTTATCTTTCTATTTTGCTGCAATATAACTCTTGCAAAAGTCAAAATTAAATCTTTTTTTCTCCCTTTTTTTATACCTCTGTTTTCTTTTCGCGACTTCTGTGGCTAAGTCTAATCAACAATATTGAAATTATTGATAGTTAACCAGACGGGCAAAACTATCAGGTTTCAAACTAGCACCTCCCACTAAAGCACCATCAATTTCTGGTTGAGCCATAATTTCATCAACATTATTAGGTTTAACAGAACCTCCATATTGAATAGTCACATTAGGATTAGTCAACTTACTACGAATTAAACCAATAACTCGGTTAGCTTCTATTGCTTCACAAGTATCTCCAGTGCCAATGGCCCATATTGGCTCATAAGCAATTACTAGATTTTCTTGATTCACATCAACTAAATCCTTGGCCAACTGAGAAAATATATGTGATTCTGTTTCGCCAGAATCTCTTTGTTCCTTGGTTTCTCCCACACAGAGAATAGGAGTTATACCATACTTCTGAGCAGCTTGTAAGCGGACATTAACCGTTTCATCAGTTTCACCAAAATATTGACGACGCTCACTGTGGCCAACAATTACATAACTAACTCCAATTTCCTTTAGCATTGAGCCGGAAATCTCTCCTGTATATGCTCCCTCGTCTTCCCAGTGAACGTTTTGGGCACCCAATTTGATGCGACTCCCATGTAAGCTTTTTGACATAAAATCTAGGTCAGTGAAGGGAGTACAGAGAAGGGCTTCACGTTCTTCGGGGGTTTTTATTAGTTCAGACTTTAAACCCTGGAGAAACTCTTTAGCTTCTGCTTGGGTTTTATACATTTTCCAGTTCCCAGCAATTATAATTTTTCTCACTGTTGATTTTGTATACCTTATAACTTAACTATCTGCAAAACTCCAGTCTAAAACTTTATGGGACCTTTTTCTAGAGTGCAATAAGTTATTTCCTGAGTTGTTAGTATGTTTGTTTATATAGGAAATAATGTTGAAAAAGCATTTCCTAGTCTAAGATTAATTGTTAGTCTATGTCCTTACCAATTTTTTCTTAGGTATAGAATAAATTTTCCCCTACTGGCCAAACTCCAAACGAGCTTGTTCAACTATTTCTCCTGTCACTACTTCTTGCTCTGCTTCTCTGGCCAATTCTTCGATTCGTTTTCGTGCCTGCGTCCGAACAAAATAGGGAATATTTTTCAATTTAGCCTGAGCTTCAGGTGTCCATTGTAATTCGTTTGTGAAATTAGAATCTGTCATTTCAGTTATCAGTTATCAGTTAACAGTTATTAGTTAGTTTCTTTGCAGAGGAGCTACGCTATCAGTACCTCCCGCTACAGCTAGAGGCTTAAAAATACTGAAATTTATTTTTTTTAATCCTCTGAAAAGGGGAGAATTGAGACCTTATTCTTTGCTTATATTACCTTTTTTAGCAAAGGTTTATATTTGCCACTAATTAAATTCTCTGTTCCATCGTCTTCTAGGATTTTGTTATCTCAACTTCAACAGAGGACTAATCTTTTTATCCTATTTTAACTGAATTTGTTTAAAAATTTATCTTTGGGAGCTTTTTCAAATGTAGTTAGTAGAGGCGATCGCTAAAATTCAAATCTAATTATCCTGAAAAGAAATTTCTAAACCATCAACAATAGTCATAATTCCAGATTGAGGATTATCTAAAATATCTGTTTTAACTTGGGTTAAGTTATCAATTAATTATTGACGAATAGCCGGTTTTTCAACTTTTATTGCATGGTTATAATCCCATAATTCCCAGCCAATTGCACCCAAGGCAATAATTTTTTTTCCTATTAAACGAACTCCTAACATAGCACCAGCATTAGTACCAGTTTTAGCTAAAAGTTTTATTGCTCCTTGTTGTACAGTTTGAGAGATAATTTCAGTTTTTGCCAATTCTTTGTCTGTGGCAATTAATTCTTTCAAGATTTGATTAGTTTCAGGAGATGATACTGATTTTAAGGGAAAAGATAATTGATTTTTTTCTCCATATTTAATTACCACAACAACTTGATTTAGATATTTTTGCCAATCTGTTTGATTAACACGATAATTTTGAGGAACTGTATCTAAACTTTTCTCTATTTCCTGCAAATATTTTGTCAGAACTGTAACAGCTATTTGTCTAATTTTAATCTCTACTTGTTCAGGTTGTAAAACCCTTTCAGCAAACAATTCTTGAAAATCATCTATTAATTTGGTATTAAATTCTTGATTTGCTGCCTTCAGGTCAAATTCATGTTTGAGCAGGACATCAGAATAAGTAAAAGTCATCTTAATATCTTGACTTTTCTGATTAAAATAATTGAAGTACCAATCTAAAAAAATATCAATTTGCTGAATTAAGTTTGTTTCCAATCTACTCCAACTATTCTCAGCAGTATCATAAGCAATTTGCCTAGCTGCACGCTTATTTTTTTCAATAGTTTCGTCAAGGATTTTAGGAAATACTTGACGTTGATAATCTTCAGCAGAAGGTGTGACTTGATTGACACGATAATTATAATAATTAAACTTGCCAAGAAATGAGCAACTTGTAATCATTCCTTCAAAAAAAAACAAGATTAATCCGATAATAATAGTTTTATTTACACAAATATCCGCAGACTTCTTCTGAGATATTAGTGTTTGACAAATATGAGGTTTAACCATCAAATATTTTTAGATATTACTAAGATTTTTGGAGTGATATAGCGGATTTCACTCTTTCTGAGGTACTCCCACGCGGGCATTCCGGCCCGCACTGACAACATTTAATTATTAATATAGCGTTTCTCACTCTTTCTGAGGTACAGTTGTTTTTCTCTTACCCTACTCCCCATTTCCTCATCTTCCCTACTCCCTACTCCCTACTCCCTACTCCCTAAAACC
>JBFRWR010000258.1:0-6638 GCA_051439685.1 Trichodesmium sp. | reverse complement strand
AATCCGGTTATATAGTATATGTTGATAATTCTATAATTTTCAGTATTCAATCTCCCCTACTCCCCTACTCCCCTACTCCCCTACTCCCGACTATACAATAACTATTCAACCGGATTTGATATTACAGGTACAATTATTCCTCCAAATGGAAGGGAGGTCTCCCCACACTTCCCACACTTCCCACACTCCCCACACTTCCTTGAAGCAGTACCTATTCCTCCTTTTTCAAATCTCCTTCTTCCCAAATTTGTAGTTGTCTTTCAGCAGCAATAAAATTGTTAATTGATTTAGGTGGATAAACAAAATGGTCATAAGCAAGAGCCATTTGTCTCGCTGCTTCCTGATAAGAAACTTTACCTATTCCTGTACCCAACCCTGGACAGACAACTGTTCTAATTTGTTGTTCTTGCTGACGGTTATGGCGTCGTACTTCCAGCAACATTGCCCACATAGCGACGTAAGGAATATCAGTACCAGCAATGGACATAGGTACGCGCATTGTGGGTGTATGAGCAAGAAAGGGATGTTGAGGATGACCAGTTTCAACTATCATGGATGTACCGACAGGTTGTTCTCCCAGATATTCATCTAAAATTTTTTGCTGAACTGAAGTCATTAAAGAATCACCAAAGTATTTAATAATTGCTGCATCTATGCCACCATCCATAAGTCCAAAGGAATTAGCTGGACTTACTAAACAGTCATATTCTGGCACTGCTTCAAAATAGTTATTGATGATTTCTACATTGGGTAAATAATGGAAATTTTCTGCAAAAGCGTTAGACAAAAGTTGGTTGGGAGCTACTAAAATTAGTTTCATAATAATATTATTCCATCAGCTATTGATAATAGGAATAGTTCAATAATTACCTCTTCATTAAAACAGATAGGATTAGTTAAAAGGAAAAAATTTTCTTTTTTTGTCTCTAAAAAAAATTAATTTAGCAATACTTTGTGAAAGTTGTATAGCGTTTCTCAGGCTAGTGAGGTACAGTTTATATCTTTCTTGCCTGTTGCTTGTTCCTGTTGCCTGTTGCCTGTTGCCTAAAGCCTAGAATTTTGTACCTCACGCTTGTTGGGAATTGCTATATTACTCAAGTATAAAGAGAAATTGGGGATAGTTTAAGTAAGCATTCAGGTATTAGCTTTACCTTCGTAATAATTCTACACAAACCAACTAATTAATAAGAAAAATTAGCAAGGAATACTTTTAGAGTAACTTTGAATTTTTGCTGAATCTTTTAACTCTGATTCTTCCTTCAAAAAGAATAAGTTCATGGCTGATAGCTAATAGCTGATTGCTGAATGCTTACAATAATAATTAATTAACCGGAGATGATATAAATTAGTTAGACAAGAATATTTTTCATTTCTACTTTAAAAATATTTTCAATTGTTTTACCTGCTGTTTTTTCATCCCACTGGAGAGTATTGAGAAAAGTTTCTGCTGCATGGGTTTCCACAACATCGACACCCCATTCTCCCGATTGGAGAGTATCAGGAGAATCACTTAATGGAGGAGTTTTTTTCAAACCTCCTAAAATCAATACATCAACAATTAAATCCTTGCCATTTTTTTGAGTTATCCGGTTTTCTATTAATGCTTGAGCGCATTTTTCACCAACTTGATGCGGAGCAAAAACCTGAGTTTCAAATAAAATTTCTACCATCCAATGGGGATGATTTAATTGCCGACATTTAAGCTCTGGATATTTGCTTAAACCATCAATAAATACTTGAGCAAATTCGGCTCGGTTTAATTCAGGCAGTGTATTTTCTGAAAGTTCAAAATTGTGAGAAAGTAACATTCGTCCGGTTTGAGATTCAGTCATTTTTTTATGTACCCCTTGTGCAATAAATTTTCAATCACAATTTCATATATTACTAGACTATGTTCTAAATTCATAATTCTCAATTCTAAATTCTTAACCTATGACTACTTTCTCCACAATAATAAAACTAAAAATACTGACAGTAAAATTACTTCTGTTCCTAATAAACCATAAATAGTTTCTCGCTGTTGTTGGGTAAAAGCAAAATAATCAATAAAAACTGTATAAATCACAAACTGAGAAAAAATTCCCACTAAAAAGCAAATAATTCCCCAAGCTTTTTTCTGCCATAAACCGATGGCAGCAGCAAGATCAAGTATTCCATAAATTATATCTCCTATTTGCCAAGTTAGAGGAGTTGTTAACCAGGGTTCTTCGCCAAAACCTACTATATTGGCAACATGAATTAATCCACTGTAGGTAAAGACAAAAGCAAGAATTTTTAGATATATTCCCATCCAGGAATTATTGGCAATTTGTGCAATATAATTCATACTTTGGTTTTGATAAAATTTTGAAAAGTGCGGGTTTTATTCACAAATAATCAATAAAACCCGCACTTTTCTTCAGAAAATATTATTTAAGAATCTGACTGATAAATTTGGCGTAATTGCTCGATAGTTTCTACAGTTTTTAGAGAAGCCAGAATTGTTTCTAAAACCTGAATATTTTTAATAGTATTAATCTCGGAAAATATCTCTTTTCCAGATTCACCAAATTTCAATTCTAATCCGATTTCTATTCCCGAAAGTATTCCACGTTGTTCACCTTGTTGTTGACCAATTTCTACTCCCTCTTGTAATATTTGCTGATACCAAGGAGATTGTTGTAAAACTGCCATATCCCACCTCATTATTTGTTGTACTATTTCCGTTTCTAATACAAATGTAGCAAAAAATGCTAGTAAATTTTCTAATTCTGAGAGTTGTTCATCCTCCCGTAAAAGTTGCAATGCTTGCCTCACAGTTGCTTCTTCTCCTCCACCTTTAAGAATAGGAATAAAAGGGAGTAGAGAAGGAAGAGGTTGTTGAAAAACTGCTTGTGCTTCTACTTCCCACAGGTTAATAACTCGATAGTCTTGATACGCCTTCAAATTCAAAAATTCGGATTCGTAACAATTGACTATTTCTGTATTTTCGCTTGGTTGGAGAATATTTATTAATACAGGATAAACTGGTTTTTTGTACTTTTCCTCTGCTAATGCAGCATAAGCACGCATCCGGCGTGGCATTTCTGTATTATACCTTAATTGCATTTCATTGAGAACTAGAAATTCTCCATGTTCTTGACTGGAAACACGGACTAAAACATCTCCTTCTCGACTTACCCATTGGAAGTCTGAAGAAATAATTTCTTTGACAGTAATATTAGTAATTTCTGTCACCCATTCTACCCAACGACTAGGAGAAATTCCAATTAAGCGTTTACTGCTAATATCTACTTTTTTTGTCATCATACAACCAACTCCGATATTCAGAATTATTATCTTTCATTTCTTCATATAACCAAACCATACGATCTAGAAACCACATTTTACCTAAAATTACCAGAATAATTCCTAATAATGTCGGCCAAATATTCAACTGAATTAATCCCCAAATACAAAAAGGTAAACCAATAAAAGAGATTAGATTGAGAATATTAATCATCGGTTGATGATGTTTGGGAATTTCAATTTTTTGACGGTTTAACCAAACTCTTTCTCCTAATACTGCTTTGGAAAACCAATTATTTGTGGAGGTTGGTTTGGGAAAAATCCTGGGATTAATCCAAGTCCAAATAATTAGAATAATCATCGGAATTAGACACCACCAATTAATCCAAATTCGACTCCAAATAGAAACAACAATTCAAGGTAATATGGGAAATCTAGTTAATACACTCCAGGGATTAGCATGATGTGCCCAAACTTCATCTGTCATTTGAAAGAAGTTAGCGATTTTTTGTTCGGTTTTCATCTTAATTTTTTTGCTTTTCAGTAATTAAATTATAATAGTTATTAAGTATATGATATCGGATATTTTTGAATATTTTTTAGCTCAATTCAAGTGAAATTATTTGACTTTTAATGCTGCTTTTAGAGTGTGCCAGCTTAATAAAACACATTTAATTCTGATGGGAAACTGTGAGACTCCTTGAAAGATGTTTAGCCTTGGTAAATTATCTGAAAGACTAATTTCTCCTTTGAGCATTTCCCGGAATTTTTCTATTATTTCTAATGCTTCTTCTATAGTTTTTCCTGACAATGTTTCTGCCATTAAATCTGCTGAGGCGATGCTTAATGCACAACCTTTTCCTTCAAATTTTATATCTTCTATAATTTGATTTGTTTGGTCAAATTTTATTGTTAATTCGATACTATCGCCACACATCGGATTATCTCCTAGTTGTTGCTGATGTATTGGGTCAGTTTTTCCTTGGTTTCGTGGATGTTTAGCGCGTTCTAGAATAGTTTGATATTGGAGGTTACGCAAATGATTTTGGGTATTCATAATTTCATTAATTGATAATGGATAATTGATAATGGATAATTGATTAAGACTTACCCATGAACCTTATTGGTATAAGTTAATATTAATTGTTGATAATCAGCAAAGGTATCAATATCTATTTCTCCTTTGGGAAAATCAACTGTTGCAACTTGGTGAGCATAATTTTTGATGATTTGTTTGGCACCTTTGGCTGTTTTTAAGTTTAGCATTTCTGGGAAAAATTTAGCACTAAATAAAGCAGGTACTCCGCAAGTACCAGCATATTTACAAGCAACTATTGGTTTACCTGTTAAATAATACACATCAATAATTTTCTTGATAATTTGAGTAGAAATAAAAGGTTGGTCGCATAGCATTAGTACCACAGCTTCTATATTTTCTTGAATTGCTTTGATAGTATTAATTCCAACTTTTATGGAAGTATTCATACCCTCTTGCCAATCATAATTTTTGACAATTTTTACAGGAAAATTGCTAACTTCAGGAAATATCAAATCTGCATAAGCACCCAAGACTACAACTATTGGTTTACAACCAGAATTAACAGCAATTTTCACAGTATTAAAAATCAAACTATGCCCTTGATAAATTAACAATTGTTTAGGCTGACCTAAACGAGTTGAACCACCAGCCGCTAAAATTATAATTCCGATAGATTTATTCATTATTTTCACTGTGAATTGGTAGGTGACGGTGACGTAAAAAACCTGCCGAACGGTTAGTTATAACTGCTTGAATTTCGGCAATAATTGCTAAAGCAATTTCTTGGGGATTATCAGCACCAATATCTAGACCGACTGGAGCATATAAACGTTTTTTGTATTGCTCATCTATGGGAATTTCTCCTAATAATTTTTCGGTTCTTCTACGGGGTCCTAATATTCCTAAATAACGTAAAGGTAAAGGTAAAGGTAAAAGATTTTTGAGAATTGTCAAATCATAAATATAGTTATGAGTCATTACAACTGCCACGGTTTTTTCATCTAAAATTACTGATTTTGGTAGTTTTTCATATTCGGAAATAATTACAGCATCAGCTTCAGGAAATCTGGTCGAAGTGGCATAAGCAGGACGACGGTCTAATACTGTAACAGACCATCCTAATTGTTTGGCAAAATATACTATGGGTATAGCATCGTGACCAGCACCAAATATTACTAGAGATAGAGGTGGATGAATAACTTCTATCAAGGCTTCTATATTATTAGTAGATATGTGAAATGATTTACCCGATTTTTGAGCGCTTTTGCCATGATTTAGTAGTAGTTGAATCAAGGAATCATCAGTTATTTGGGTAGTAAAATTACCATCTGGGGATAACATTAAGTGATGGTTTTCTAGAGCTTGAGTTTTGAATATTGTTACCAATACTCCTGGTTTTCTATCTCGAAGACAGTCGGCAATAAATGACATTAAAATTTTTCCATTTTCATCAAATAAAGGTTCAATAAAAATATCAACTATTCCTTGACAACCCATGCCTAAACCCCACAAAATATCTGCTTCGGAGGTAGTGTCGTAAGAGACCAGACGAGGTTTTTTAGTCTTCATTACCTCTTCCGCTTGCTCTAAAACGTCACCTTCTAGACAACCACCGCTGAGGGAACCCACCATTTCGCCTTTAGAAGTCATCAACATTCGCGCTCCTGGTCTCCGATATGTGGAACCTGCTACTTTGACAACGGTGGCGAGGGCGAAGGTTTCGCCAGAATTTTTGAGTTTGTTGTAAGTTGTAATAATGTCTTGTAATTCTTTCATATTGGGGAGTAGGGAGTAGGGAATAGGGAATAGGGAAGATAAGGATATTAACTGATTGAAAAATATATCTTGTAGGGACGTTCCATGGAACGTCCCTACTCTTCCAACTATTTTAATAACTTATCTGGAGTAATAGGTAAATCTCTGATCCGTTTACCTGTAGCATGATAAACAGCATTAGCGATCGCTCCGGCAACTCCTACTATAGAAAGTTCCCCAATACCCTTAGTACCCAAAGCATTAACATAAGGGTCTTCTTCCTCGACAAACTGCACCTGAATATCCGGCACATCTAACTGCACGGGTATCAAATAATCAGAAAGATTATGATTGAGAATACGACCATACTGAGGAGACATTACCGTATGTTCCATCAACGCCATACCAATACCCCAAGTAATACCGCCGATCATTTGACTGCGGGCGGTTTTAGCATTGAGAATACGCCCGGCACCATATACACCAACACATCGCGTCACCCGCACTTCTCCCAAGAGTCGGTCTACTCGCACTTCTACAAAAGTTGCCCCAAAAGAATATTTAGCATATTCTTGTT
>JBFRWR010000257.1:0-3347 GCA_051439685.1 Trichodesmium sp. | reverse complement strand
GCTATGGTTTTCATTTTCATCACACAACCAATCCGATGAATAGCTTCTACAATTTCACAGTTAATCTCATTAACTTCCATATCTCTGACAAAAGCTCCATCAATTTTGATATAATCTACAGGTAAATTTCTTAAATAACCAAAAGATGACATTCCACTGCCAAAATCATCTAAAGCAAACTTACAACCTAAATCTTTGAGAGAAGTAATAAATTTAGTAGCTTTATGTAAATTAGAAATAGCTAAAGTTTCCGTTACTTCAAAACAAATCATCTGAGGTCTTATTTGATAAGAGTCGAATTGCTGATATACAAATTCAATAAATGTCTCATCATTAATACTATCACCAGAAAGATTAATAGTATAAATACACTCAATATTCTGTTTTTGCAGATAATGTTCTGTTAAGTATGCAAAAACATGACTAACTACCCAGCGATCAATTTTGTTCATCAAGTTATAGCGTTCTGCTGCAGGAATAAACGCCATAGGAGAAATTATTTTCCCAGATGTATCGCGCAACCGCAACAGAATTTCCCGATGTTGATAACTAGACTCTGTTACCTGAACTGGTATTATAGATTGATAGTATAAACAAAAGCGATTTTCCTCCAAAGCTTGGGGAATTTTGACTGCCCACTTAATCTCATTCCGCTGCTTAATCAACTCGCGATCGTCTTGCTGATAAATATGAACTCGGTTTCTTCCCAAATTTTTAGCTGCATAACAAGCAGCATCCGCTGCACTTAAAATAGCAGCTAAATCTTCCATATTTTTATCTATTGCTACTATACCAATACTCACTCCCACACTAAATACTTTTTCTTGCCAGACAAATCGAAAATTCTGAATTTTTTCCCGCAGTCGCTCTCCTAACTGTGTTGCTGTTTCTAATTCAATATTTTCCAATAACAAGCCAAATTCATCCCCTCCCAGACGTGCCAAAATATCTGTATTTCTTAACTCACTTTCTAACAAGTGACTAATTTGACGTAACAATTCATCTCCTACTATATGACCACAAGTGTCATTAACTATTTTAAATTGGTCTAAATCTAAATAACAGATAGCATGATTATTCTGGTTCGTCTGATTAGCTTTCAATAAATCGCTCAGTCGTTGCTCAAATTCATGGCGATTTGCTAAACCCGTTAATTGATCGTGACTTGCTTGCCATAATAATTGATTTGCTAGAGACCTTTCTTGAGTAACATCCCGAAATACTACCACAGCTCCAATCACATCACCATTATGATTCCGAATAGGTGCGACTGAATCATCAATACCATATTCTTGACCACCCCTGGAAATAAGTATTACATCTGTATATATATTTGAAGTTTCCCCAGAACTAATCACTTCTTCTACTAGATTTTCTATGGGTAAGCGAGAGCTTTCATCGATCACATTGAATACTTGATTTACTGCTAAACCAGTTGCTTCGCTAGTTGACCAACCTGTGAGTTTTTCTGCTACAGGATTTAATGTTTCAATTTTTCCCTCTGCATTTGTTGTAATTACTGCATCCGCGATTGATTTTAGAGTTACTTGAGCAAGTTCTTGACTTTGACGCAACTCTTCTTCAGAAGATTCTAATGCACCTAAAATAATTGCACTTCTCACTTCTAAAGCTATGTCTATTTCCTGTGTCTCCCAGGGAGAAGATTTTAATTTAACCAGTTCTTTCCATTGCTCAAATGACTTCCGGGGAGACATTTTTGCTTCCCCCCTTTCATCAATTTCCACTTCTTGATAAGGATTACCTGCCCAATTTACAGTCTGAATAACTTCTGGTCTAAACCAAGCAACTTGATATGACTTTTGACTTAGATTAATTGTAATTAATAATAAACCACTAATTATGTCTTTAAATTGTGCTGCTTCTGGATAAATTTTGCTTAAGCAATCTGTATAAAAAATTTCTTCATCTATATTTAGTTTGAGCCATGACACTAATTTTTCGATGTCTGTTACTTCTGGTGTTTTACCTATTAATGTACAATTTTCTCCCCAACAAATGATTGCTCCTTCAGCATTGACTAAATTTAGTAAAAGATTTGGTTCTTTGACTAAACCTTGCAAAAAGTTTTGGCTATTAGCCATTGATTCAATGATATTATTTTTGATTGTTTTTAAATCTTGTAAATGATAATAGTTGGTTTCAGCTTTTTCTTTGTAAGCTAGCTCAACGGACATTACTTGACCGATAAATTCACAACTTTTCCTGATTTCGTAGGAAACAAATTTAGGTGAATAGTGGTGACAAGCGATTAATCCCCATAATTTTTGTTCCTTGATTAAGGATATACATAAAGTTGCTCTAACTCCCATATTTTCTAGGTATTCTATATGTAATCGAGATATACTTCTCAGAATACTTAAACTTAAATCTAGGGGTTGATTAGTAATTGGATTATTGGTAGGAAAAATTTCAACAGGCTGATAATTTATATCAGGAATTAATCTTAACCAGTTCAAAGTATATAATTCCCTTGCTTGTATGGGAATATCTGTTGCTGGATAATGTAATCCTAAGAATGGTTCTAAATCTTTTTCCTTCACTTCAGCAATCACCGATCCATTCATTTCATTATCAAATTTATAGAGCATTACTCGGTCATATTCGGTGATTTTTTTGATTTCTGTTACTACAAATCCGATTAGTTCTTTAAAGTTGGATGCACTTTGTAATTTATATGTAGAAGCTCTGACTAAATGGTAAAAATTAAAGAAGGAAATATTGCTATTTTGAGCTTGTCTTTTTTCCAATTCCAAAATTAAAACATTTTCATAACGATGAATAATTCCATCTAATAAAATTTCCTGTTGATTTGGAGCTTTGATGAGTAAATTTATCGGATTTAAAAAAACTGCCGTTTCTTGATTTTTTACAATATACTTAATTTTTTTTACTTGTGATGCTTCTACAATTTTACTTAATTTTTGATTAATAATTTGATGATATTCAATTCCGAATAATTCCTGACAATTTTTGCTGATTTGGATAATAGTTAACTCTGGTTCTTTTAATACTAAAAGTATCCCATAAGGCTGAATTGTACCGGGAATACGAATTGGTTCTCGTTCACAATTAGTTATGATTTCTGGAAGCATTACGGATTTTGTTTTATTCATGTTTCTTTATATGTTAAATAATTTATTAGAGATTGTTTGTAAAGAAAATATAAAAAGGGAACAGGGAACAGGTAATATAGAATCCGGGTAATTAGGGTTTGCGTATGGAAAGTTTTTTGCTAGGGGTAGGAGACAGGAGACAGGAGACAGGAGACAGGAGAAATGGAAATTATAGAGGAGGTAGTCGTCAAAATTGTCCCAAGATTTTTCTGC
>JBFRWR010000256.1:0-4148 GCA_051439685.1 Trichodesmium sp. | reverse complement strand
AAATCTCATTTTTAGGATTTCTACTATTTATCAAATCTCCGGGCAACTTATTCAATAATTGAGATTAAGTTGCCTGAATATAGCTATCAATTACAGTCATAATATTAATACCTCTTAATTTTATATAATCATCCATATATTCAGGTCCATATTTGAGTGTAGATTGCTGCGGATAGACTGGCAGCAAAAATTCACTGTTTATACTCAAGTTTTTAAGGTTGCTGTTGATATTTGTGAGATGCTTTTGAATCAAATATTCATAGACGAATTGTTTTCTAATGCTTCTAGTTTTAATTTCTTCTCGGTTTTCTCGGTTCAGATAATAGTCAAAGGTTGAGTATTTAACATCTATTATTTTTAAAGTTTGATAATTTTTCCAGAATTGGATAAAAAATTTATAGCTTTGTGGCAAAGAAAAATCTCTCAATAAAGATGCTATAAACACTCCACCAAGATTAATAAAGTATTCATAAAAATCCCTATAGGTATATAATTTTTTTTCTAATGCTACAACAAACAAATGATTCAAATTTTGCATTATTTTAATTTTATGATCGTCTAACTTATCAGTTATTTCCCAATAGGAATAAAATTTATCTGGCAAACAAGAATCAATTAGTATGGAATTTTCGGAATGTTCAAAAAACTTAGCTAGTTCACTGTAAGTGTGATAATCCTTATAGTTAGATTTGCCAAATTTACTAGCTAGTGGAACTTGATTAAGATAAGCAATTCTAAGCATTTCAGGGTATTGGTCTTCACAAGTAAAAGTAGTATAGTAATTATAGTCATTCCAATTATTTATTCTCACTCTAATTTGTTGTTCAGCTAAAGATGATATAGAGTCAGACTTATTTATATTATCTGAGATAATAATTGCATCGGGAAAAAGCTGACTACCTTTTACTTTAAACAAATCTGAAGTGTCAATTATTGGATTATTTTTATCATTAATCTTACCAGTTATTTCTGAAGCAACGTATCTCTCATCCAGATAAATTATCCTATTTTTCGGCGTATTTTTAACTAAAAAAGTTAAACACATAGACTCCCAAATACTATGGAAATTGTCAAAACCCCAAACAAACCCCTCAGATGAATTATTTATTTCACCATATAAAAAATTTTCTATGGCATCATAAAAATCCCAATAATCTACATCTTTTATCGGCGTATAATTATCAATTTTTTCTAAAGCATCTTTCAATAAATCAATAATTTGCTCATAGTAAAGTTCACTAAATAAACTTCCCTCATATCCAATATACTTTTGTTGAAAACTCTCAGAAAAACCCCTAATCTCAGGATTAACACTTTCATCTAATTGTTCCTTAATCTCATTGAAAATATAACAATACATAGCCACAATATCAGACAACTCATAACACATTTGCTGACGTGGCATATCGATCGAATCAATATAAATAGCTCCGTTATTTAAGAAAATAGCTCTGTGTAAATAGCGATGAAGTTTACTATAGTCTATAGTTTCTGATTTGCTAATACGAGATACAAGACTAAGGATTTTTAATTCATTATAAACCTCCAAAATGCTATCTAGTGCATCGAATTTAGAATATAAAATACTTTCTCGATTTTCATCAATACTAACCTCTTGACCTTCTTCCTTTTTAATCACACCATCGCGGTCATTAGTCTGAATATTCTGATTCAAATACCCCTTTTCAAGGTAGAGTTGATAAGTTATTTTCATAACTCTA
Source organism: Trichodesmium sp. (assembly GCA_051439685.1). Lineage (GTDB taxonomy): Bacteria > Cyanobacteriota > Cyanobacteriia > Cyanobacteriales > Microcoleaceae > Trichodesmium. The sequence continues at coordinate 2,427 of JBFRWR010000256.1, read as the reverse complement.
TAAAGTTTGAAAAATAAATCTCGCTTGAAATCAAAATTATCAAGTGAATGGTGATTTTCATCAAATCCTTTTGGTAGATGAAAAATTAAGCTCTTATCCTTTTTTTCGATTCCCACAAAGGAATATTTTTCATTGACTCTTAGTTTTAATTCTCCAAAATTTATCATTGACAAATTGTCTTTCAAACTATATTGGCTGTTGTGAAATTGTGGAATTAATATCCTCAGTAGTTATCTAACTAAATAGGGTTTGCTGAATAAATTGAAAAATCTTCACAGATAAAAGCTTTAGGCTTTTTTTGTTGAAAAAAGTGCCTGATTTTCAGTTGAAAACTCTCAAAAATTTAGGATTTTGGGCAGAATAATAGCAGAAAAATCAAGGGACAAATATATCTGACTATTTCCTCTATACTACTCTCTACTCCCCTACTTCCCCTCTCCCCTATTCCTTAAAAAGACTTTTTCAGCAAGCTCTCAATAAATTAGGATATTTTTGGTGAAATATTGAGGTAAGTAAATAGGCAAAATTCAACCAAAGTGGAACACCAACAAGTAAATTACCCAAACTTTTCTGTACTTTGAAAAATGGTTTGGAGACCAAACCCCTACAAATTACTCCTATTCAAAAATAGCCATTTAAAAGTCTAGCCATTTATAAGAAATAATAGCATCAATAAAATTATCAGACAAAGCAATAAAGTCAGAATATGTAATTAATTTATTTTGTTGCTCGGTATTTGATAGTAAATTTTCTAAAGGTTTTCTATCTCTAGGAAATACACTATCCCAAAGATAAAACATTAACTTATTTTCTATAGATTCTTTAGTGATTTGCTCATCTTCTGGCTTGAGAAACCAAGCCCCTATTTGTTTATCTTCTATCCGGCGAATTACTTGATGATTGTGCTTAATAAAATCATTTAGCTTATTCACAAAATCTAACCATTTTTCTTCTTTACCTTCAATTATGATATCTTTAATTGTTTCTCTTCCATAACCAGGTACATCTACATATTCCCAATCCCATCTCCGCTTAAAGGCACTATCCAGATAATATATAGACTCATCTGAAGTATTAATCGTAGCAATAATTGACAAATTTCTGGGAATAGAAATTCTTTGAGTTATCAAATTTTCTAATACTCGTAAACCATCATTATTACTACTCATTTCTAACTTCATTTTTGTCATCTGACAAAATACATCAAAGTTACTACCATCCACCTGTATATTTTTATCAGTTGTTTGAGCATCATATCCCATTGCCTTTAATAAAGCGACTATTTCTAACTCTGATAAATTAACATCATAAGTTGACCAATTATCGGTTTCTCTATCTAATAATTGAAAAATAGAACCAAAAATAGCAGCAGCATTGCCTCTATTTAATTCATCAATTACTAAAAGTACATTCTCATTATTACCGTCAATTAAATGTTTATATGCTAAACCCAATACCTGTAAAAAATGACCTGGATAATATTTATATATAACAGAACCACCAGCCGTAGTTTGTGGGAGTAATTTTCCTAGAAAATCCGAATATGTATATTCAGGGTGAAAGACAGTTTTAATTGTATTTTCCAAAGATTTTTTTTGCTCATTCCATTGAATTTGTAAGGAATTATTTGCTATTTCGCGTACTTGATAACTTTTGCCTGTACCAGGACTACCAAATAGAATTTTTTGAATAGGTTTTGTTGCTTGAGCTATTTCTGACATAGATTAATTGCATAAGTCTATTTTGACTATTCAGAGTAATTTAGACACAGTTATAACAGTGTACTCTTGACTATTTAGAATATACTTGAAATGATTATTTAGCAAGTCTTAGTTGCAATATTAAGTTGATTTTTACCGAAAAATTAAGGTATAAACTATCTTCATTCATGGAGAAGAAAGAAAAAATTCCTTTTAGCCAATTCTTTCTATTACAGAATAGTTCATTAATTGATAATTGATAATGGATAATTGATAATTACCTCTGGTTAAAACCGTTCTTGATTGAATATCGGGAAATATCATTTCTTTTTTCCCCTTAAAAGGGGAGGCTTTAAACCTGAATTATTTAATTATTAATTATTAATAATTAATAATTGGGTAATTATTAATTGTTAATTATTGAGACTTAGCTATAGGAATCCGCCCATAGGTTGCGGGTAAGTAAAAAGTAAATAAAAAACTTGAAGCTCCTACCTGTTCCCTGTTCCCTATTCCCTGTTCCCTAAAAAGCAGTAATATTTGTGCCACGAATAAAATAGGATTGCTATATAACTATTTTTCAATTCAATATAGCGTTTATCAAGCATCGCAGGTACAGTTTTTTTTCTTATTTTCTACTCCCGATTTCCCTATCTATCTATCTATCTATCTATCTATCTATCTATCTATCTATCTATCTATCTATCTATCTATCTATCTATCTATC
>JBFRWR010000255.1:0-4968 GCA_051439685.1 Trichodesmium sp. | reverse complement strand
AATTTATATCGACAATTTATTCAACAAAATCCAGATTCATTTTTGTCTTATCTAAATCTTGGAGAAATCTTGACAAAACAGAATCAAATAAATGAAGCAATTATTTGTTATCAAACTGCTTGTTACCAACAAACTATAAAATCTCACCCCTCTCTTTTACCAAAAAAGTGGAATTTGGCAGAAGTTAAATATCCTGATTTTCTGATTATTGGAGTAGGAAAAGGAGGAACCACATCCTTATTTAGCTATCTGACACAACATCCTCAAATTTTGCCTCCCGTGGCAAAAGAAATAAATTTTTGGTCAATGAATTTTGACAAAGGTATAAATTGGTATCTCTCTCATTTTCCTGCTATTCCTAACCATCAAAATTTCATCACTGGAGAAGCAAGTCCTAGTTATTTAGGAAATTGGGAAGCTCCAGACAGAATATTTAGTTATTCCCCCAAAATTAAGTTAATCATTATGTTGAGAAATCCTGTGGATAGAGCTATTTCTCACTACTATCATTGGTTAAGAATAAATAGAGAAAATCGTGATTTAGAAACTGCATTAAATCAGGAATTAGAAAGTTGGAAAATGATTTATAAAAATTCTCCCTTAGATACCAATTATTGGCATCATGGATTGTATTATTTAGGCACTGGTATATACATAGATTTTATCCACAATTGGATGAGTATATTTCCGAAAGAACAATTTCTAATTTTATCAACAGCAGAATTTTATCGCACTCCCACAACTATGATGAAAGAAGTTTTTGATTTTATCGGTTTGCCAAACTATAAAGTTCCTGATTATAAGAAATTCAATTTAGGTTCCTATCCCCCTATCAGTAAATCACTGCACCAAAAATTGAGTAATTTCTTTCTACCTCATAATCAAAAATTAGAAGAGTATTTAGGTATGAAATTTAATTGGGAAATTTGATGTAGGGGAGTAGGGGTTAGGAGGAAAATTTCTGGAACAATAATTAGGTGAAAGGGTTACTTTCTCTAACAACTATAAACTGCGCTGAAGCTCCGAAGTTATGCCAAAAATTATGATTAAATGAGTCTTTGAGTTTTTAGATTTACCAGATTTTAAAATTCCCAACTACCAGAAATCAAACTTTAATTCCTTCCAAAAATCACTATGATGAAACAACTTTTAAATTTTCTCAATTTACCCAATTTGAAACTTATCAACTCCCAGAAATTAAACCTGAAGTTGACTCCATTCATCCAGAGAATCCCATCTGCAAAATTCAGCAATTGATTTTGACATGACAATCAAAAATTAGAGAAATACTCACAGATAAAATTTCACTAACAAACTAGAAACGGAAGGCTAAAAGTTGGGAGAAAAATTTCTGGAATAAGAGTCATCTGAAACTTTCATTTGTTCCTAAAACTACTCCGCTCAAACAACTTTTCAATTTTCTCAATTTACCCAATTTGAAACTTATCAACTCCCAGAAATTAAACTTTAAGTTTACTTCATTTATCTAGAGAATCACATCTGCAAAATTCAGCAATTGATTTTGACCTGGCAATCAAAAATTAGACAAATATTCACAAATGAAATTTAACTAGGAAACTAGATATGAACTACTACGAATTAGCAGAAAAATTCCTAGAACAAAAAAAGTGGAACGAAGCTGTTACTAACTACCGCCAAGCCATAAAATTAAACCCTAATTTTTCTTGGTCTTACTATAAATTAGGACAAGCTTTAACTCAATTAAAAAAATGGGAAGAAGCTATTACCGCTTACCAAAAAGCTATAGAATTAAATCCTGATTTTCCTTGGTCTTACGATAACTTAGGAGATGCTTTAGTGCAACTAGAAAAATGGGAAGAAGCAGTTAGCGCCTACCACAATTTTATTCAACTTCATTCTGATAATTATTGGACTTACCATAAACTAGGAGAAGCCTTATTTAAACTAGGAGAAATTGACAAAGCAATTCTTTCTTATCAAAAAGCAATTCAACTCAAACCAGAAGTTAAAGGAACTCACCAAAAATTAGCAGAGATTCTCTTTCAAATTGGAAAACTAGAAGCAGCAGAAATAGCATATCTTCAGACAATAAAACTCAATCCAGAAGTAGTTTGGTATCGCCAATGTTTGGGAGATGTTTTACTGAAACAAAAAAGATTAGACGAAGCGATCACTACTTATTTAGAAGTTGCTCAAATTACTCCTAATCTAACTTGGATGCACCTACAGTTAGGAGATGCTTTTGCTCAACTTGGTCAGTCAAATTTAGACGAAACTATCAATTATTATTGCCAAGCTATTAAAAATCCCGACCAATATCCGATTTATCAAAAAGCACTATATCTCATCAAAGCAAATCCAGAACTATACTTGGAATTAGGAAATTATCTAGCACAAGAAAATCAAATTTATGGAGCCATCATTATCTATTACCTGTTGCTAGAAATATTACCCAATCAAATAGAGATTTATCAGCAACTTGGCAAGATATTCCGCAAAAAAATCAAACTAGAACAACAACTAAATTCATATTATTCTGCCGTTGAAGCTAACCCAGATAGTCAATCTTACTATCACTTAGGATTAGCATTAACCAAACAACAAAAATGGTTAGAAGCTGCCATTGCTTACCATCGTGCTATAGAACTTAATCCTGATTTTGCTTGGTGGTCTGATATTCGTTTGTGGCAAACTTTTAAAAAGCAAGATCAATTCCAAAAAATAGTTAATTTATTTCAAAAATTTATTGATTATCCAAATAACTCAGTCTGTCGTTATCTCAACTTAGCTGAAGCTCTAACTCAAGTAAATAGAAAGACTGAAGCAATAGAAATTTATCAAACTGCTTCTGAACAACAAATTAAACAAAACTATCCTAACTTTTTTCTAAAATTCCAAAATTTAGCTCAAATCTCCGCACCCAATTTTATCGTAATTGGAGTTAAGAAAGCAGGAACTACATCTATTTATCGTTATCTAATTCAACATCCACAAATTTTACCAGCAATTAAAAAAGAAATTGATTTTTGGTCTTTCTATTTCCATCGAGGTTTAGATTGGTATCAGGCTCATTTTCCAACAATTCCAGAGTCAGAAAAATTCTTAACAGGAGAAGCAAGTCCTAGTTATTTTGATGCTCCAGATACTCCTGCTAGACTATTTCATTTTTTTCCAAAAATTAAACTAATTGTTCTATTAAGAAATCCAGTAGATAGAACTATATCTGACTATTATCACGAAGTCCGTTCAAATGCAGAGAATATGTCTGTTGAAGAAGTAATTAATTCTAGGCTGGAAAAATTGATAAAAATTTCATCTAGTTTTGTTAAAGAAAAAGATTATTGGAATTATCAGGGAGATTATATAGCTTCTAGTGTTTATTTAGATTGGCTGCAGAAATGGTTGAATATTTTTCCTAGAGAACAGTTATTAATTTTGCCTAGTGAAGAATTTTATAGTAACCCGAAAACGACAATGAAGCAGGTTTTTAATTTTCTAGGTTTGCCAGATTATCAAATACCAAATTATCCTAAATTAAATGTTGGTTCTTATTCATTTATCAGTGAGTCACTTCGACAAAAATTAAGTGATTATTTTCAGCCTCATAATCAGCGTTTAGAGGAATATTTAGGTATGAAATTTAATTGGTTATAGTTTGGAATATCTTGCACTATTTTTATTTTTTCATACTCCCTGTTTTCTGTTCCCTTTTGCCTAAAATGGTATAACATTTAACAACTTAAATCATAGAAGTACCTGGACAGAATTAATTTAATATTTTGACAGTGGTAGGCAAGAGTCAATAGCTAAGAAGTAAAGGGAGTATAGCCCATTAGTAAATACACAAACAATTTTGTCTATCTACATTTATGGGAAGCTTTTATTTGATCCGACTTCCTGACTCTTAATTTTTTATACTACGTTTCTCAGCGTAGAATATAGGTTATGCTACTAGAATATCAGTAGAAAAAAACTATTACGCAATGGTTATGGCAAATAACAAAAATACAATAGGTACAACAGAAGCAGCATTTTTGCTTAATATTTCAACTGCTAGACTGAGGGTTCTACTACAACAAGGTAGAGTATTAGGAGCTTATAAAGTCAAAAGACTGTGGATGATTCCTGTTAATGGTCAGGGAATGCCAGAAATTACCCCTGGTCGTCGAGGCCCTGAAGGAACTTGGAACAAATCTCAACGCACAGGCAATACCTTTGTTCATGTTCTGCGAAAAACTATTGACTATAACCGAGATAATGGAACTTCTTATCCAGCAATTGCTGTGAAAGTAGGAGACAAAAAAGATTATTGTCACGCTCTAAAAATTAACGGACCTTGCCAAATTGTCTATCAGCCACATCAGCCTAACAGAAGTCAGGCAGGAGGTGCCCGTCTATGGATTGAAGTAGAACCTGAATATATAGTAGAGCGGAAATATTTCTCTGATGGAGATTATGGTCCGCCTCCGGAGGTAGTTCAGCAGAGGTCAAAAATCAAAAAAAACAGGAAAAGTCAACATTCTTCCCAGAAGAAGCGTTCAAGAAAATCAAAGTCTTAGGGTATTTACTCTCAACATTAAAAAAATATCCAGAAGAACTTTTAATTATATGGTGTTGAAAAAGACTCCTCTAATTTCTGCTGAATATTTAACTATATAGATTCTCATCTCGACAAAGGATTAAGTTGAGAATATTTAGCTCATTAGAAGTTAAAAGATAGCGATCGCTATAAATTTTTTCTCGCATTTCTCCTAAACTATAACTACGAAAAACAATAAAGGGAAATTCCCGATATTTCCGACCAATGGGTAGGGTATTATATGCGGGATAAAGGTAGTGAACATATTTAGATAATAGGGTTCTAAATTCTGTTTCTTCTTCTTCTTCTGGTTCGGTTTTAAAATATTCACTCATCAATTCTCCACTCATAAATACAAACAATGGTAGAGCATAATATTGGTCTAAGTTTTGACTATTTTGTTCAAA
>JBFRWR010000254.1:0-7572 GCA_051439685.1 Trichodesmium sp. | reverse complement strand
GCTAATATATGACAATTACATTCAGGATGTTTTCTCGGATGAGATGTTTTAAGTTTTTCCTCTGGATCTGTCTTAATATATTCCTGAACTGCAAGACCTTGCCTTTGACGTTTAGCTTCTTGTAGTTCAGCAATTTTAATTTCCAATAAACTGAGAGTATTAGCTGGTAATTTTTCACCTAAAGTTGTTGACTGTCCTTCATCATCATTAATAGGTTTATCTATACTCTCATTTTGATATTTATTATCAGCAATATATAAATCTCGGACGCGCCATTTCAAATAACCATTAATCCAAATAACAAAACTTTTTTCCCAAGAAGAAGTAGGATTAAAATTTTGAATATTTTTGCTTGCCCATTCTAAAGTACGATTAAAAGCTTCTGGATAATTTTGGTGAGATGACCTATATAATCCTGGTAGTTGTTGGATTAGTATCAGTAATCTATTTAAAGCTTTCCGGCGTTCCGAACTAGGGTCTTGAGATTGACATATTTGGGTAATTAAGTCCCGCAGTTGGTCTTCCACGGCGATCGCTCTCCTCTCCTGTGATAATAATTGAATGTTCTGAGTTTAACTCATCAACAATCAACTATTTTTGTCTTACCCAGATTTTTAGCGAACAAGGCTCTTTTGATAATTAATAACTGAATTATCAATCGTTTTCATGCTCCACTATCCAGTAAGCACCTAGACAGAATTATTTGCCGATTCTTTATCGCTGCAACCCTTATACTATCAGGCTTTGAATTTTAGGAAATGTCTAATTAATTTTGTGTACCTGCTTATCTATTAGACATCTCCAGAAAATAAATAACGGGACTTAAATCATGGCAAAAAACTAGCTGAATCCAGGAAAATTTACCAAAAAAAATCCTTTTTTATACCTTTTTCCTAAACATCTATATTCCTTTTACCTCTAAGAGTAAGAAGCCTATTCTTTTCCGGAGATGTCTATTGTTAAATAGGTAATTATCCATTATCTATTAATGAACCTACCCTATATATATGTCAGTCTGTGAAAAGTTATTTATGAGATAAGGCAGGAAATTATTTTTTGAATTTTAAAATCACTCAAATATTGGTTCGTAATAGCTGATGTCATTTTATTTATGACATTTGGGAAAATACTGTTTTTTAATAATTTTTAATATTATCTGACCTTAAATAGTGCTAAAAACTACTATTACGAATGAGTCAAGGAGAAGTTTTATTTTATGACTAAAGTGGGTACAACAGAAGCAGCATTTCTTTTAAATATTTCTACACCTAGACTCAGAGTTTTGTTGAAACAAGGGCGAGTCAAAGGAGCGTTCAAAGTTAAACGGTTCTGGATGATTCCTCTAAATAATTATGGAATGCCAGAAATTAGCCCTGGTCGTAGAGGTCCTCAAGGCACTTGGAATAAAAGACAACGTAAAGCTAATACATACATTCATGTATTGCGAAGAACCATAGATGCTAACCGAGATAACGGTACAAGCGATCCAGCTATAGCTGTAAAAGTCGGCGATCGAAAAGACTATTGCCATCAAGTGGAAATCTTAGGAGCGTGCAAAATTGTCTATAGCCGTTCTTAGAAACCTACGATAATCTATATAAATCTATGATTATCTGTTCTATTCTTGCTTCTACCTGGCAACGTCGGCGTTATCCAGTCCACAAGCTGACACGGACGAACTGCCCGCCATAGCTAAATTTAATGCTGCATTCAAATCTCGATCGCAATTGAAACCGCAATGTTCACAATTGAAAACACGCTCTGATAAACACAGAGACTCTTTAACAGTTCCACACCTACTGCAAGTTTTAGAACTAGGAAACCATCTATCAACGATGATTAACTTAGGACCATATAACTCACACTTGTACTCTAACTGTCTGCGAAACTCATAAAAACCCATATCAGCAATAGCTGCCGCCAACTTATGATTTGCCATCATTCCTGATACATTAAGGTCTTCTATTACTATTTGACTGTGGTTTTTAGCCAAATAGGTAGTCAGTTTATGCAACGTATCTTTCCTGATATCAGCTATTTTTTTGTGTAGTCTCGCTATTTTTAGCTGTGCTTTTTTCCAATTAGACGAAAATTTGGTTTTATGTCTGTTTAGGTATTGCAATCGTGATAGTTTGGATTCTAAATTTTTGTAAGGTTTAGCGCCATCGAATACTTCACCTGTTGACAATGTTGCCAAAGTTTTAACTCCTAAGTCTACACCAACTACATCTACTGATTTCTCAGTAATTATAGTTGCTGTTTCTACCTTGAAACTAATAAACCATCTATCCGCTTTTTTGCTAACAGTTACAGACCTGGGACTAACATTATCTGGTAATATTTCATAAGTTTTGACCCATCCTATTCGAGGTAGTTTGATCTGATTAAAACCCACTGTAATTGAACCATCTAAAGTAAAACTATCATCCCTACCTTTTTTCTTAAATTTAGGCACTCCCGACACTTTGGTGAAGCAACGCTTCCAAGCTAATGACAAATGCTTTAAAGCATATTGAGGCGCTGTTTTAGATACTTCATAGTACCAATAGTTATTTGGTTTAACCATTGCGACTAAAAGTTTATGCAGGTCGATTGCAGTAGGAAATTTAAGTTTCCCATCAGGATTATTAGAATTGTGATTAAGGATATTTCTAGTCAGCCATAATCCCCAATTCCAAGCATGACGGGCTACACCAGCGTGTTTAGCCAGTAATGTTTTTTGCTGATTTGTGGGTTGCAACTCAGTTTTGAATCCTAGTAGCATAAAATCAAATATAGATTATCATAGATAATACTAGATAATCATAGATTATGTCAAGCTGTTAATTGCCCCCACAAGCCAAATAGTAGTCAGGCAGGAGGGGCGCGTTTGTGGATAGAAGTAGAACCTAATATTCAAGTTGTTCGTAAAATCTTCCTAGATGAACACTCTATAGAATTTGGTTAATTGCAATTAAGCTGCCACATTATCACTATTAAATAACTCAAAAGTCTGCCGACAGAAATATTTTAGCTTGGCAGCAGATTCCGTTGCGGGTTGAGTATTTCCTACAAAACGCCAGCCACCGACGGTTGATAATTTCCATTGTTCGCCACGATGGTCATAACCAGCTATCTCAACTCCAATTACACGACGATAAGCTTCTATCGGGTCTTGATATAAACGAATTTGTACTAATAAACAACGACTTTCAAGAGACCGACTCCTACCAGGTAAATGAAAACCAATATCTATAGAATCTGGGTCAACCAGTTCTAAAGTATCTGGATCGTTCATCCATGGTTTTAGGTCTACCCTAACATCTGGAAACTGGGACTTAAATAAATTAACAATCGTAGCAATTTTACTAGCAACTTCAAAATTATTGGCCTGTTCTGCAGCATTCACCATAGTATATCCTCCTTAAGAATAAAATTTCAGATTATTAAATTAATTAATTGAATTAGAGAGGAAAAACTGTGATTTTTTCAACAATTAGCAATAACTTTAGATTCTTTACCTATTTCGGTTCAGATTGAAGTGCTTCTGGCAAAAGCACCTTTGCCCGAAGGAACCTGAGACCACTCACTCCTTGTAAAGGCTCAACCATACCACTATCCAATTTATCCTCAACCCAACTCTCACGAACTAAATAACGAAAATACTGTTGATATTCTTCCCATTCTTCATCAGTAGAGTAAACTACTGTTAACATTCCTGGCTGAGTAATCCGCTCTTTTGTGTCTTTATCTACACCTTTATCAATTCTCTTTTTAACAATTTCATAACGAATATCTCGACTACCTTTGACATCAAATAATCTTTCGGTACTTTCATTATGATAAATATCAATCGTACAGTTCTGAACTAATACTAGATGAACAACTCCTAACATACCGTCTTTTGATGTAGCTTTGAGACGTAAAGTAGTTCTGGCACAATCACACATTGCTCGTAGTTGCTCGTAACGTATATTAGAAAGGTGAAATTGATTAAATTTAGGGTTAATAGACTTACCCAGATACATCATATGATCTATGCCATCAGTTGCTTCAAAATCACAATGGTGAGCAATAATTTGCTGCATCTTCTTTTGCCATTTTTCCCAAGTATTTTGCAGGTTGTGGTTAATTTTGTACAACATCTGGTCATAAAGCTCTCGCGCTTGATAAACACAATTATGTTCATTATCACAAGCAGCACGATATGCTTCAACAGCAACTTTAACAGTATCTCCACATTCGATAAAATAATCGAAGTAAGCTTCTAGATGCCAACGTAAATAGTCTAAAGCTGTAATTTCACTATTCACTGACACAAAGGTTTCTAGAGAATTAATATATTCCAACATATCTTGTCGCAATTGCTGACAAAAAGCATTGTCTTGTTGTTCACAAAGAGCCTCTATAATCGCTAATCCTAAACGAAATTGTCTCAGTAAATCACTTTGAATTGCCTGATTCCTGGCTGTAGAAGAACCACGAATATCACAGATACCATATAGGGGATAGACATCTTCAAAAACAATTGTTTGTGGAGGTAATCCCCAACTACGTCGCTCTGCTTCTTGTCGAAATCGCCATTCAACTGCGGGATGAATGTTCCGAATATTGGTAAACCGTTGTTGAATTGTTTGCCGAAGTGCGGTAGTCAAAGCAGGAATCAACTCTTGAGCATTTTTATAATCTGAGGGATTAAAGTTATTAGGGCGATCGCTGGTTAATCCTACTATTCCTAGAATTTCTTGTAAGTCTGATGCTTCTGTTGGGGAACCAGATTTAACAACTAAAGGAATTAATAGCAAAGAGCGAACTCCTTTTTGAAATAAATTTTGTTCACAATCAGTTTCACAATTTTTTTCAAGATCGGGAATATTCTGGATTTGATTCTCTTTAGCAGTTTTGAGAATGAGGGAGTCTTCTAAGTTTTCAGTAGAATATAGTCTAGGGGAGTTAGATGTCGTTAGGTATTCACTACCAATGAATAACTTGATTTGTTTTTCTCCTTCATTCCGCAGCAAAATCATATCATCTGCTTGAAATAGCGATCGCATCAATTTATCAATCTCCTTAAATTTTGCTTGATGCATTAATGATTCTGATTGGACTAAGAGTTGAGTTAGTTTTTGTTTTTTTTCTTTAAGAGTAACATCTAAGCCTTCTAGTAAAAGCAAGCCCTCTAATTGGTAATTTTCTAATTTTAAGTTTTGGGCTAACTTTTCTAAATTTCCTGGTTGTAGCAGCCAAGCTATTTGTTCAGACTTTGACATTAACTGGAAATTAGTATCTGCAAATTCGTCTATTGTTTGATTGATTCTTGTAACTTTTAGTCCTTCAGAACAAAACCAGAGTTCTATATATTTTGGTTCTGAGTTTTGTAAGGAATGAATTTTTGATATAATTGAATAATTTTGAAATTGTAAATTTGCTGGGTCGATTTGATAAAGTTGTTTAAGAACCCAGTCTAAAATTTGTAGACGGTAAAGTTTTTCTAGTTCTGTGTTCTCCCAATTACTGAATAATTCGTTAAGCTTAATATTATCTTTCTGGTCTATACCCGTGAGTTGGCACAAGGAATGACTCACATATTTCAGGCTGAGAGTACCAGGCTCTATAATTGCTGTTAATATTCTGCTGTGCTTTGAGAATTGTTCGAGCGCCTTTGTTATTTGTTTCCAAATTTTTAGTTGCTCAATTTGATTATCCTGGTGAGATAGTTGGGATGTTAGAGCTTGTAATAGTCTTTCTATTTCTAAATCTTCGTTATTTTGATAATTTTTGACTTGAGAAGTCTTATTTGGTAAAGCTTTTCTCTGATACTGATGACGTTTGTCTATGCTATTGCGTTTAGAAGTCTGCATACTTTTCGCACCTGATTTTTAATATATATTCTATATATGTAAGTATATTTCTACTGACTCTAAATTAACATAGTCAAGATTTTAAGGACTGGCCTTAATTCTCAGTAGGGTTTGCGCTCAAAAGTCTGTTTTAAGAAGTAGGGGAAGGCTGACAAGGGTATGTTTTTTAGGATTATTCCCTTGGGTGTAGGCATGGTTGTTTCAAAGTATTGTAAGTTAACGATTGAGGTAGAACAGGGGATTAGGGGATAGAATAATCGGAAAATTTACCAAAATTTGCTGATTTTTCAGCCTATAAATCAAGCTAAATACCTGATTCAATTAGCTCAAACAACAACAAATCCTTAATTGAGCTTCAATAATATTAATAAATTTGACCTAAATCCTGGAGATTTTGCCCAAATTTCCCATTTCTACCTATCTCTCTATAGAACCCCTAACAGTATCTTTTATTAAAATACAAAGGTTTCAGGAGAGTGCTTTTCAGGAGCCTAAAAACTATAAGATTTGAGGAAACCGAAAATTTATGACAAATGACTGCCAGAATCATAAAACCCAGATTGGTATTGCACTTGTAACTTCTTAAATATATCCCAAATGGCTTCTATAGAAACAATTTGGGGTTGCACATTAAAGAATGATAATAGGTTTTAAACTGTACAGATATGAAGAAAAGAATTATCTAAAAATATCTAATTTCAGACTGATCATTCCTGATTGTGCAATGCCAATTTTTGAGCTACTCTCTTGCCCAAAATTCTAACTTTTTGAGGATAAAGAGCGGATTCTATATTAAATCAAAAAATGCCACTATTTTAAATTTAGTGGCACTATTAACCTATTCTAAAGTTTGTCCTGAAAATTACCACAAGCCTCTTACAGGAGGAGGAGGTGCAGGGCGTGTAATAGGTGGTGGTGGTTGAAGTGGTGGGAATTCTAAGGAAGGAGGACCTTGGAAATTATATTGTGGCAACTGAACTTCTACCCTTTCATAATTATAGTCTGGGATAACCTTGAAGAAATCAATACAACCACAAGGTTTTTCCTCACCATCATCATCTACTTCTTTACCCACGACTGCATATACCCGCATTCCAGGTACTAAACCTGCTATTTCCATGGTATGTCTTGGGGAAAAGTATAAAGTTCTTAGTTCACCACGCTCTTCTTCAGGAATTGTCACATAAGTTGGCTCACCATCATTAGGTGCAATTCCTGGAATTCCTAACTCTTCTTCTTCATCTATTTTAATAGTGACTAAATTACCGATAATACTTTTAACATAGCCGACTATCTCTATTTGATTTTCTCCCCCAGCGGAACGAGTTCTTTCCCTTTGGGCAATTTTCTCATTCTCAGGAACAGCGATCGCGGGATACATTGCTCCGAATGTGACTAATAGTGACAAACAACTACTTGTCAAAATTGTATATTTTGGAAGACGCATGACTACCTCACCAAATTTTGTCCAGGCCAAACATCTTTTTTTCTGTCGATTAAAAGCAGCTTTTCCTGGACATTGTTAATTTATTGGCTTTTTGTATAAAAGCCTCATGGGAAATTTACCACCAACACTTATTTTTGGCAAGTCAATCTACTTAAATAATTTTGACACTCTGCGGTCTAAAGACGCGCAGATTCTCCAGGCTATACCTGAAAGGGTCTGTCAAAAGGCATTTCTACCACCGACCCTCTACCCTGTTGCTTTTGCTTCAGGCTACTTGTTTTTTTC
>JBFRWR010000253.1:0-3916 GCA_051439685.1 Trichodesmium sp. | reverse complement strand
GAGCTTTATAGTCAACTTTTAGTTTATCTGGGTTCCTAACTAATAGGTAGAGTTCGTGGTTGGTATTTTGAATTAGGGATTCGACAATATAGTGACCAATACATCCACTACCACCTGTGATAAAAATTCGTTTATGACTCATAGAAATTAGTTATTGGTTATTAGTTATTAGTTATTAGCAAAATTTGTAGTGGACTGAGACACCTTTAATTGTGCATTAGAAAAAAATGGCTAAACTTTGCTATAAGAAGAATTATATGAAAAAAGTGGTTTGCACAGTTGGAGTAATAGTTAATACATTTTTTGAAGCTCATCCGGCGTGGAGATGGGTGGTGGAATTTTTCTTCTATTGCGTATAGAGCAATAATAGTTTCATTTTCTGAAGCTCATCCGGCGTGGAGATGGGTGGTGGGAATTTTCTTCTATTGCGTATAGAGCAATAATAGTTTCATTTTCTGAAGCTCATCTGGCGTGGAGATGGGTGGTGGGAATTTCTGACTATTGCGTATAGAGTCAGAATAATTAATTCATTTCCTGAAGCTCCGCCAAAAGATACAATCTTCTACTAGAAATTTAGGGGCAGGTTAGAAACCCACCCCTACAAAAATTAATGCAAATCTCAAATATGCTTTAATTTAACTTAAGCAGTTACTGCTAGTAAATTACTTACTTCTTTGGCAGTCTTAAAGAAGTATTCTACATTTTCTTCAGGAGTCTTTTGCAAAACACCATGTCCTAAATTTAATATATGACCTCGGTTGCCAGCTTTGCGGATAGTTTCTAAAATGCGAGATTTGATAAACTCTTTAGAACCAAATAGTACACCTGGGTCTATATTTCCCTGGACTCCAATATTCTTACCAAGGCGTTGTCTAGCTTCACCAATATCTACAGTCCAGTCTACACTAACTATATCAACACCAGTCTGGGGCATTCTCTCTAATAATCCAGAACTACCATTAATATATAGAATGAAAGGTGTATTAGGATGAGTCTTCTTAACCTGCTGCACTACCAATTTTTGATAGGGCAAAGCAAAAGTTTCATAATCTTGAGGGCTAAGTTGACCTGCCCAAGAATCAAACATTTGGATAACTTGTGCCCCACTATTTATTTGGTAACGAGCGTAAACGGCGATCGCTTCTGCTAGCTTTCCTAGAAACTGATGCAACATTTCTGGCTCACAAAAAGCCATTTTTTTGATATTTGTATAGTCTTTACAGCTTTTACCTTCTATAGCATAAGCAGCTAAAGTCCAAGGTGCCCCAACAAAACCTAAAACTGCTGCCTCGTTTTTAACTTCTCTTTTGAGAATTTGTAAAATTTCCCGAATAAAAGGTAGAGACTCTTCTGGTTCGATAGGGTGAAGTTGGTCTATTTGAGATTGAGTGCGAATGGGCGGATCGATAATTGGTCCTTTACTTTCGACTATATCAAAATCAATCCCTATTGCTGGAAGTGGGGTTAAGATATCTGAGAATAAAATTACTCCATCTGGTTTAAAAGCGTGGAAAGGTTGCAGAGATATTTCCACGGCAATATCTACGTTTTCGGAACGCTCGCGAAATGAGGGGTATTTCTCTCGTAAATCTCTATAAGCTTTCATGTAGCGACCTGCTTGTCTCATCATCCATACAGGTGGACGGTCTAATAGTTCACCCTGAGTTGCTCGTAATAAATAGGGGATTTGGCTTGATTCGGCCATATTTATTTTACCTTCTACTTCTCAAATTTTTCATTCTATACAATAGGCCAAGATAATTGTCCTGATCTGTTAGTTTACAGGGAGGTGACACTTGTGCAAATAGTCAGGTTGGGATTGTAATGAAAGTTTACTATTCAGGAAGGGAGTAGGGAGTAGGGAGTGGGGAGTAGGGGAAAGGCAAAAAAAATATTTATTCGTTTAGTTTTACGGCATTAACTACTGAACCTGCTTTCAAGAATTAATCATTAATTATTAATGATTAATAATTACTTCTTCTGTAATAGAGGGATTGGTGCTCAAGGAATTTTTTTTCTCTATGAATGGAGAGGCTTTATGCCTTGATTTTTCGGTAAGTTATAAAAATTCGTCGCTAAAATTATTAAAAAAATTCCTTAATCTTGCTGTTTAGAGAATATCTGAAGTCTTGAAATTGCTAAATTTTTCATCAATACTTCAGGAATTTGAGAAATTCTATATATTTGGTATATCTACAAATTATCAGGAACTTCCAATTGATATTGCTAAATTTTTCATCATCAGGTATTGTTAGTTTTTATTTGATTTAATAAGTATCGTTTTTTCAGAGATTGAAATCCATTGATAATATCTGTAGAGGATAATGAGCAGGAGATTTTTTTGACAAAGGAAATCTAGCAAAAAGAGGGATGTATCTGAATCTTTTTTCCTCTTCCTTTTGTGATATATGTTGGGTGGTGCTATCTTTTAACCAAACCTAGGATACTCCCGACTTTAACACATCAGAAAATTCCCACAAAAAATTTACTATTTGTCGGTTGGTTTGACAAAGGAAATCTAACAAAAAGAGGGATGTATCTGAATCTTTTTTCCTCTTCCTTTTGCTATATCTTTTGGGTGGCGCTGTTGCTTAACCGAACCTACTATATTATCAACGAATTATCAATTATCCATTATCCATTATCCATTATCTCTCACTCTATTTCTTTATTTCCAAGTTCAAACCCATTGTCTTTAACATAAACATAAGGAATAGTTTTCGCCTTAAAGTCAACTATATTAGCTGAATTTTGGACCCACTCACTATAAAAAGGATTTAATTCTTGATAAATTTGTCTGAGAGTTTGTATTTCTGCTTCAAGTTGATTAGCTTTTTCATTTACTTTTTTCACTTGTTCCTGTAATAGTTTTCCCCCCTCATAAACTTGCTGTTGTAATTCCAACCATTCCAGTCGAGATTTTTTTTGTTGTAGGGTAGTTTTTTTCTGATTAAGTTGCGCCTCTAATACTTTGAGAGATTGATTAATTTCTTGAATTTCTGCTTGCCACTTTGCAGCTTCTTCAGTATTTTTTTGACGAAACTCCGCTAGTGCTTCGGGAGTATTATCTTTGGGAAAACTAACATTTATTTGGAAAGAGGAACGTTTTTGATAAAGTGTATCTATTTCGGCTTGTAAAGCATCTATTTTTGTCTGTAAAGTATCTACTTCTAATTTTAGTTCGGCTATATTTTCTTTCATAATTTCAGTAAAATTTAATCTATAGCAGTCTTCATGAATTGATAATGGAGAATGAATAATGGATAATGATTGATTAATGACAACCTATACCAAGAGTTAAAAGTTTATGAGGGAATAGGGAATAGGGAATAGGTATGGAGGGAATAGGAAAAAAGTATTTTGGCAAATATTAAATGCACCCCTTTCATTATTTAAACCCCGTCCTTAAGGATGGGGTCTTATGTTAAATGATGGTAAGCATTCTGCATCGTCAGCGGTCAGCTATCAGCTAATAGCTTCATTACTTTTAGTTGATAACTAAGCTAGTAGCTATTGTGCTTCAATTCTATAGTTAAAAATATAGTAGTATAGTAGAAATTCAGCAAATGTTTTCTTTATTGATTAAAAAGCTGATAGCTGATACCTAATAGCTGAATGCTTACAAATGATGTGGGAAAAAAACTGTAGGCGTTTGGTTTTAAAATCCCATTTTTGCTTGGGGAAAGGAGACCAAACCCCTAGGATAAAATATTACAACATAAGCGCGGATTGCTATAGTCGATTAGGAACTATTATATATCCGGTGCTACTATCTCCTAAACTTTTAGTTGATAACTAAGCTAGTCGCTATTGTGCTTCAATTCTCTGGTTAAAAATATAGTAGTATAGTAGAAATTCAGCAAATGTTTGCTTTATTGATTAAAAAGCTGATAGCTGATACCTAATAGCTGAATGC
>JBFRWR010000252.1:0-14418 GCA_051439685.1 Trichodesmium sp. | reverse complement strand
CGACTAATTTAGATGTAGTTGCTAAGATATTTCCTAGTTCTCGGATAGAACAAATCTCTTCTAGAGAAGAAGGTGTAAGAAGGGTTAATAACGGTAATCTTGCTGCATTTGCTGGTGATGATATTTTGTTAATAGGAGAAGCTGTTCAACAAGGATTATCAACAGAAGAATATCAGATAATACCTAAAGAACCACTGTCCTGTGATTATTATGGAATGATACTTCCTGCTAATGATTCTCAGTGGCACAATACTATTAATTCTTTCCTTAAAAGTAATCAAGGAAAACAAGTGTGGCAAACTTGGTTTTCTCAATTCTTGCCATACTTATCAGGAGTGATAAATTCTTGTCAAAGTAAATAACTTAAAATGTCTGATTAAAGTGTAGTTATAGATTTTTTATCTAAAATTAGACTTCTCCAAAAAAGTCTCTTTTGAAACTGCGGATTAAGGGTTTGATACCTTTTATGGAGAGGTCTATTAATTAACATAAAAATCCTAAGTTGGTTATGAAAATTTTTATTAGAGCTAAATTTAACCAAACACTGTTGAAATTATTACTTTTCAATCCTCACTAGCACCCAAATGTTATAACTCAAGAATAATTTTTATAGTATATGAATTGAATGAAAAAATCCTGATTTATGATACGATTCTGCTACTAACTATAACAATCTACTACTAACAATAACAACCTTAACTCCATTACATCAGGATAATTAACCACCATAAATTCTCTATTTTTTTGACTAAAAATCTCTAAAAACAATCTGATACGATCCGGAAACCTCAACTTAGGAATGGGAAAATAGAATGTAAACTGGCTAACAATGGAAATGCTCAAACAATTAGAAACGCAAATTTACCAAAAAATAAAGGTATCAAACCTCTCCATTCATGGAGAAACAAGAAAAAAATTCCTTTTAGCCAATCCTATTTTTTAGAACAAGAGGTAATTATTAATTATTAATTATTAATTATTAATTATTAATTATTAAAAATAGCAGCCATTAGGAGTAAAGTTAACTCAAATAAATATAATATCCATGCAACCATATTTTCCTATTTACAAAGTTTTAGAAAAAAAATTCTCATCTGATCAATACTTTGTTACTTGGTTAGAAGATAAAATTTTTTATCCCTGCCTAACTATACCCATTGATGAAACTTTGCCATTTTTACTTGAGGTATTAAAGTTAACTTTTAAAAGTCAAGGGGAACCTCAAATTGTTTATCCTTTAATTGTTGATAATCTTGATTTATTAGAACCCCATTTTATATACATTTTACGCAAATGGGCGAGGCAAACTTTTCCTACTATCTGTCAAAATAAAGCAGTTATGATTGCTAGTACATTAGTAAATTTTGGTCGAATTGTTTGGGCGCTACCTGATGGGGATTCAGATGTTAATTTAGAAATTGCTTTGGCTTGTTGTGAACTTGCTTTAGAAGTATATAATTTAGAGAAATTTCCTGAACAATGGGCAATAGTTCATAACAATTTAAGTGTAATTTATCAAGCTCGCTGTTATGGAATTGATACCCATAATTTGATTAAATCTTTGGAACATTATCAACAAGCAAATATTGTATTTCCTCAGCAAAGTTTTCCTGAAAAATGGAATGATTTAACTGTACTACGAGGTAGGGAATAGGGAATAATCTCAAATCCGGTTGAATATTTACTATCTAGTTAGGGGAGTAGGAGGTGTGGGAAATTTAGGGAGTGTGGAAATTCTGGGGAGGAAGATTGAATACTAAAGTATAGCTGTCAACATCTAGGATACTATCTATATCAGGAAAAAATACAAAAACATAACTGTACATGATTAACCTGGGAAAATCTATCATATTTTTTTTAAACTTTATCCTGATTCTGATTTAATTGGAATTTCAATAATAAATTCAGTCCCTTGATTTGGTTGAGAATTAAATGATAGTTTACCACCATGTTTATGCACTACAATATCATAACTAATCGAAAGTCCTAAACCTGTTCCTTTACCCACTTCTTTAGTAGTAAAAAATAAATCGAATATTCGCTCTTTAACTTCTTGAGAAATTCCCATGCCATTATCAGCAATCTTCACCAAAATAGTTTGGTTATTATCTGGATTAATCTCAGTATTAATGGAGATAGTAGGGATAAAATTTTTGTCTATTTCCACTTTTTCTTCTAATACATCTATGGCATTGCTCAGTAAATTCATAAATACTTGATTCATGGGAGCTGAATAACATTTAACTAAAGGTAAATCCCCATAATTTTTAATAACTTGAATCTGAATAATTCCTGAATTGATTTTCAAGCGATGCTGTAAAATTAATAAGGTACTATCAATTCCTTGATGTAAATCTACTGGTTTCATTTCGGCTTCATCAAGACGAGAAAATGTTCTTAAAGAAAATACTAACTGACGAATTCGTTCAGTTCCCATCTTCATAGAATCTATCATATTCGGCAAATCTTTAGTGACAAAATCTAAGTCAATATCTTCTGCAAAATCTTTAATTTGGGGAATTGATTCAAGATAATTTTGTGAATATAATTCGATTAAACTAAGTAAATTATGACAATACTCATCAAGACAATTCAAATTACCATGAATAAAGTTAACAGGATTATTAATTTCATGGGCAATTCCGGCGACTAGCTGCCCTAAACCAGCCATTTTTTCACTCTGGATCATCTGCATTTGAGTTTGTTTTAACTCCTCCACAGTTCTTGTTAACTCTTCAGTTTGAGTACGAGTTTTTTTCAGTAATTCTGCTTGTTGTAAAGCAATACCTAACTGTACTCCTACTTGTGCTAGCAAATTAATTTCTTCATCTTGCCAATAACGAGGACTAGAATTTTGATAAGCAACCAACAACCCCCAAAGTTTCTCCCCCTGCAAAATTGGCACAAAAGTTTCATTCCTTGGGAGTCTACCCGCATTCGTTTGTTGCCTGATAATAGCATCAATTTCTAAGGGAGTCTGAACTTTAGGAGTCCATTCAATCATCGAATCTGCCACAAACTCCCCACTCCAGTCTGTGTAAAAACGATAAATGGCGACTCTTTCAACTTCTAATAACTGTCGCACCTCTTGAGTGGTAGTCTGAAAAATGGTATCAATATCCAAAGAACGACGAATTTTATCAATTGTTGTTGATAGCGCCTTTTGCCGTTCCGTTGCTTTGATCAACTCTATTGCTTGAGCTTGAACTTTTTTGAGATATTCAGCTTGTTGTAGCGCTACTCCCAACTGAGCGCCTATTTGAGTCAATAATTCCACATCGCCTGTTTCCCACTCACGAGGAGCTGAATTTTGATAAACTGCCAACAAACCCCAAAGCTTTTCTCCCTGAAAGATAGCGACAATTACATACGCCTGAGCTTGATAAGATTCTAATGCTTGAATATAACACTGACTAAAACCTGCATCATAAACATTATTGCAGATACGATAAACTATTCCTTTACTAAAATTTCCCCCCTCTGTTTCTTGTAAATAGCTATCACCTGAGTGGTATACAAAATCTTTTATGGAACAGTCACTAATATTTTTGTTGATTTCCAGATTTTTTTGTTGCCGCTCCATCAGGGAATTCCAACCCTCAACTACTGACTCAGCGACAAACTCCCCACTCCAATTAGGATGAAAACGATAAATTACAACTCTATCTGCATTCAGAATTTTTTGTACTTCTTGGGTAGTTGTTTGGAAAATTGTCTGAATATTTAGAGAACGACGAATTTTTTCCACAATTGCAGCTAGAGTTTTCTCCCGTTTTGCTGCTTTTTCCATGACTCCAGCTTTTGCTGCTAGTTGTAATGACTGTTCTCGAACTTGATGAACATACTCAGCTTGTTTGAGAGCTACTCCTAACTGAGCGCCTATTTGAGCTAGTAAGTCTACTTCATCTCTTTGCCAATGACGGGGAGCTGAATTTTGATAAGCTGCTAGCAAACCCCATAGTTTTTCACCTTCTAAAATTGGCACAATTATATAAGCTTTGGCTTCAAATTGTTCTAAAAGTTGAATATGACATTCATCATAACTAAACTGATAAATATCATCAACAGCCAAAGTCTCATTGTTTATATACCGCCCTCCCTGATTTTCTTGTAAAAAAGTATCTTCAATGATGGGTTGAACTCCCACTAGGGGAGTCGATCCTTCTGCAAAAGATTCGGCAACAAATTTGCCACTAAAGTCAGGGAAAAATTGAAATATTGCCACCCGATCAACTTCTAATATTTGTCTTACTGCTTGAGTTGTACTTGTAAAAATTGTCTCAATTTCTAGGGAGAGGCGAATGTTGTCGAATAATTGACTTACAATTTTCTGGCGTTCGGCTAATTTTTCCTTTTGTCTACTGATAGCCAGTTGTGTAGTCTGTTGTTCAATTTGTAAAAGAGCATCTTCTTGTTGTAGAACCACACCAAAATGATCAGCTATTTGCTGGACGAATTGGATTTCATAGTCTTGCCAATGACGAATACCACTGCATTGATGAATGCACAGTAAACCCCAAAGTTCGGCTAATTTTTCTTTACCTCCACCTTTGAGGAGAGGGACTATTAGATTTGCCCGCACCTGAAACTTACTTAAAATTTCTGTATGGCAATCATTTAATCCTGCTTGATAGATGTCTGCCACTGCTTGCACTCTACCCTCTTGATAGTAAACAGCAAATTTTTCTCCAAAACAGTAGTCGTATATTTTTGCTGCGAGTGCAGAATTCCATTCAGCTCCTACATCTTCAGAAACAAATTCTCCTTCCCAGTCTCTTTCTGGATAAAAACGAAATACGGCAACACGATCAGCTTTAATTAGTTGACGTACTTCTTTAGCCGTTACCTGAAAAATTTCTTCTGAGTTTAGAGGAGTACGAATTCTCCTGATGACTCTAGCTAAAGCTTTTTGTTGTTGTACTTCGTAACGGGCGCTTTCTCTGCGGTATGTATTTGTGACGACTGCTCCCAGATGTTGAGCTACTTTCTCAGCCAACTCAATTTCTAAGTCTTGCCATTGCCGAGAACTGCTACATTGATGAATACAAAGTAGTCCCCAGAGTTGGGGTAAAGTTGCCTCGGTTGTATCATCTTGTTTGACTATGGGGACTATCAAATCAGCTTGCACCTGAAACTCTCGTAATATTTTCAGATGAGATTCACTTAATTTGGCCTCATCAATACTTGTGACTGCTTGAATACCCCTTTTTTGATACTCAAAAAAACATTTATCTTTAACTTTTAGATTTAATAAAGAATTCCAACCACTTACCACATCCTCACAAATAAATTCTCCCTGCCAATCTAATTGAGGATAGAAACAAAATAGGGCCACCCGATCTGCTTTGAGTAACTTTCGTACTTCTGTAATTTTAATTTGGAAAATTGTTTCTTGAGCTAGAGATACTGGAATACTAGCGATCGCCTCCTGCAATATTTTTTGATATTCCTGACTTTCTTCAGACATAGTATATTCTATTTATTTATACTAAATATTTTATCCTAAAATCTGTGTCAGAAGACAGAGGCCACATGGATAATGGATAATTAGGGTTTGCGCTCAAAAGTATTATGGGTGAGGGTAGGAGACAGGAGACAGGAAACAGGAGACAGGAGAAAAGGTATGGGAGCGAGGAGGTAGGAGTCAGAATTGTAAGAATGATTTTTCTGCCTAACTCTTGTCTAAATACGCTCCTTTTTGAGCCTGAAGAGCTGAAAACCAGGCACTTTTTTCGACCCCAAAAAGGCACTTATCTTATATAGCAATTCCCAAGAAGCGTGAGGTACAAAATTCCTTGGTTTTAGGGAGTAGGGAGTAGGGAGTAGGGAGTAGGGAGTAGGGAAGATGAGGAAATGGGGAGTAGGGTAAGATAAAAACAACTGTACCTCAGAAAGAGTGAGAAACGCTATATTAATAATTAAATTTTATCAGTGCGAGCATCTTGCTCGCGTAGGTGTACCTCACGCTTAGTGAAATCTGCTATATATTCCTTAATTATTACTTATTTATCCGCAATCTTATGATTACAAAAATATCAGGATTTTCAGATATTGTACATGATTCTCAAGCCACTTTTTTAGAACTACTAAACGCTCTATCTTATCCAGGAAAAAAGCAAGAAATTAATGTTAAATTACAACCACCATCAGGTTTAGATTTAGCTTGTGCTGCTGCGTGTTTAACAATGCTAGATTTAGAAACAAAAGTTTGGTTAAGTTCAGATTTTGAGCAAGATGTAAAAAATTGGTTATTGTTTCATACAGGTTGTAATTTTACTGAAAATTCTCAAATTGCGGATTTTGCCATAATTAAGAATATTAATGCTATTCCCGAACTCTCAAATTTCCATCATGGAACAGCAGAGGAACCAGAAAATTCAACCACTTTATTTGTACAAGGTTGGAATTTAGCATTAGCAAATCAAGTAAGATTAACCGGACCAGGAATATTAGGAGAAAAAACAATTTCTATGCCGAATTTACCAGAATTTTTCTGGTCAGAATGGGAAAATAATGTGAAAAATCATCCATTAGGGATAGATATATTTTTCTTTGGCAAAAATACAGTAATTGGTTTACCAAGAACAACAAAAATTGTCAAAGATTGTTAGTATTAAATACAGCACTTTCCGTTCATCGTGAGGTATTGATCTTAGGGTTGCACATTAAAGAATGATAATAGGTTGGAAACTTTCATTAATTGATAATGGATAATTGATAATTACAAGAAGGTTAAAACCGTTCTTGATTGAATATCGGGAAATATCATTTCTTTTTTTTCCTTTTTAAGGGGATGAAAAAATTTTAACTCAGTATTTCAAGCCTCCGAGTAAAGTCGGATGTTCACTGATAATCTAGCTCGGACTTAGGACGCTGTTCATGTGCCTAGCAAACTGTTAACTGATAACTGAAATAACCCCCCAATAAACTTGATAAATTTTAACTATTTTCAAACAGTCAATCAAGAAAAAAATTGAGGAAAAAAATATGGCTTATGTAGCAGTAAAAGGTGGAGAAGAAGCAATTAAAAATGCTGAGGAATTACTCCAAGCATTACGGCGAGGCGACCCCGATATTCCTGAACTAAATTTAGAGCAAATTAAACAACAACTTACCCTTGCGGTTAACCGAGTAATGTGTGAAGGAAGTTTGTATGACCCCGACTTAGCTGCTTTAGCAATTAAACAATCTTGGGGTGATTTAGTTGAGGCAATATTTCTCTTAAGAGCATATCGGACTACTTTACCAAGACTTTATTATAGTCAGCCATTAGATACCACCAAAATGAAAATTAGACGGAGAATTTCTGCTATCTTTAAAGACGTTCCTGGCGGTCAATATTTAGGACCAACTTTTGATTATATTCATCGTCTTTTAGACTTTAAATTAGCTGCGGAAGGTAATACACCAACCTCTCCAAAAAGCGAAAAATTAAACACAGAAAAAAACTTCCCTAGAGTAATGAATACTCTGGAAAAAGAAGGGTTAGTTTGTGCAGAAAAATCTGATAATAATAACCAACCATTTGACTTAACCAGAAAACCACTCAAATTACCCGCAGCAAGAGATGCAAGATTACAAAATTTAGCTCGTGCAGATGAAGGTTTTCTCCTAAGTTTAGGATATTCAACTCAGAGAGGTTATGGACGTACCCATCCTTTTGCTGGAGAAATAAAAATGGGAGAAGTAGAAGTTGTTATTTTTCCCGAAGAATTAGGTTTTGAAGTAGGGATCGCTGATATTACTATTACTGAAGCAGAAAATGTAAATATGTTTAAAGGTAGTAAAGAAAAACCTCCACAATTTACCCGTGGTTATGGTTTAACTTTTGGTTATAACGAACGTAAAGCAATGTCGATGGCGTTAGTAGATCGAGCGATGCAAGCTAAAGAATTAGGGGAAGAAATACAAGGACCTGCTCAAGACCCAGAGTTTGTTTTGTATCATTCAGATAATGTTGAAGCTCAAGGATTTGTACAACA
The DNA here is from genome assembly GCA_051439685.1 of Trichodesmium sp. Lineage (GTDB taxonomy): Bacteria > Cyanobacteriota > Cyanobacteriia > Cyanobacteriales > Microcoleaceae > Trichodesmium. Next base: position 6,436 of record JBFRWR010000252.1, on the reverse strand, counting down.
TTTAAAGTTGCCTCACTATATTGATTTTCAGGCAGAAATAAATTTAGTTAGAAAGCTACAAAATGAACATAAAAATCATCAGAATGTTGAACTTAATGGAGATTCTAAAGTAGAGGAAGTTACACCAGAGAAGTCTGAGGAAAATTATTTAGGAGATTCTACAGTTAAAGAAGTTACCATGGAAAAATCTGGTTAAATTTATCTAAGCAAAATCAATAAATTATCTAGATTTAGTGAATATTAATGAAAATTGATTAAGTGAATTAGTTGGTGTAATGAATAATTCTTGGTTCTCAACTGTTACAAGACAAGGGGAACAAAAAATCCAGATTAATAGTAGAGAAGTTTATCAAACTTTGTATCTAGAAATAAAACAAAAGTTGGCATCAGATATTTCAGTAACTAAAGTTTTAGAGTGGATAGTTAATAGAGTAGTAGTTGCTTATGAAAATTATCAAAAACAATACCAAACAAAAATAACCAAATTAACTACAGGGGCGCTCAATAATTCAAAAGGGAGATGGCATGAGTTTATAGTGACTGGATTATTTGCTGAAGTAGCTCTTGATTTTTATTTAAAACATCAGATTAGTCTAGTAATATTTAGAATTCCTAATTCTAGGGATGAAACTCAACCTGAATATTTAAAGATTTTTCAGAACCAAGAATTTCAGATAAATTATCCTCTGGAAAATATTGAAACAATTAAAGAGAGAATTTTTTTCTCAAGTCCTGATTATGTTATTTCAGTAATTGAAGATGAACCACTTTTTCATTTAATCCAGCCATATATAGACATACAAGCAAAGCAACCAGAATATTTAGGAGTAGAAATTTATGATTTATTAAAAGGTAAACTTAAAGCTAGAGAAGTAAAAGGTGTTGTATCTGTTAAAGTATCAAATCGTCCAGACCGTCGTTATCAAGCTTTGTATGAAACAGCTATGATTAAAGCTATTAGTTATACATCAAGACAAATATGGAAGTATTATATGATAACTGCTGAAGACTTTTCTAATTCAGATAAAAGAATATTTAGGCAAGGTATTGCACCTCATGGTATTGCTTTAAATCTAGACTTAAAAAGTGTTGATAATATGTATTCAGATTATAAGCAACAGGATTTAATTAACTTAGTTGAAGATGCCATTTTTAGCTGATTTTTGAGTCCTGCAAAATGTACATAAAAGGTTAAACTTTATACTTACCTTTTGGAGAATAAACTAAAGGTAATTCTAACTGATAACCTATTTCTTCTTGATAATTAATTTTCTCCATGTTAAGAAAATCAAGAATAGTTTTAGCAACTCCTTGAGCAGCTAAATATGGTACTCCATTACCAATAGTTTTAAACTTATTAGTGAGAGTCATATTATTTGGTAAAGCAAATTTTTTAGGTAAAGATTGAATAGCTAATGCTTCTGCTACAGAAAGACGACGAACTTTATATGGATGTAAATGAACCTCATTATTTCCATAACAAGCAGTAGGAGAATAACGCCATCTATGAAGACGTTTATAAGATTTTTTTCTATCATCTCCTTCTGCAACTGTCTCAAATTTTATTCGGCCTGCTCTTGGTTGAAAATAATCTTTTGAATTAGGATGATAAACAACATTATTTTGCCTAAACCAATACTCAACTGTTAACTTTTGAGGTATTCCTTTGGGGCAATTTATTTCTGAATTTTCCAAAAAAGGATTTGTCTCAGGCCAAGCATAGGAAAATACTCTATTTTGAGGATATAAGACATACTTTTCCCAAGGAAAAATTTTTTCATGAATTACCTTATTATAGTTAATATTAAAACCTTTATCCTTGACTAATTTATATTGGAAACCAATTAAAATAATTCTATATCTATCTTGAGGTACCCCATATTCAATAGCATTAATTAAACGTTCAGTAATAATATATCCGTATTTATACAACTTACGTTTCATCTCCTCATAAAACGCCCGATGTTTTTTAGTAGACCATAAACCTTTAACGTTTTCAAACACAAAAAAATCTGGTTGTTGCTGACAAATTAATTCAATATAAGCATCTGACAATTTACCATTTTCTCCATTTTTTCCTCGATTTTTTCCACCTATTGAGAAGTCAGGGCAAGGCGGCCCGCCAATAAATCCAATAAAATTGGCATTTCTCCTAGAGTCTTTGATTAATTCTTGTAAATAAGTTTTGCCATTTCCTTCAGTTAAACTAACTAAACTATCTGCAAAATATCCATATTCTGGATCAGATATTTCTAATAATTGTCGAGCATAACTATAAGCTGCCATAAAAGGAGAAAAATTTTCATTGACAAATACAATATCAAAGGCAGTATTTTCAAAACCTAAGTCCAAAAAACCACAGCCTGAAAAGAAAGAAAAAATTTTTATCTTTTGCATAATTTATAATAAATGCTTTAGCAGTATGATAATCAATTGTGAGTTGTAAAATCAGACAATCTATGATATTTTTATCTTATTATAGCAATCCTATTTCAGTTGTGTACAAAATTTTAATGGCTTTTAGGAAACAGGTAACAGAGAACCGGAAACAGGCAAGAGTTTCAATTTTTTTATTTACTTTTTGATTACCTAAAACCTATTTATCATTGCTATATAAATTTTTACTACTGAATACTTACTCTATATATTGATTCTATTTCTAATATGAATAATCAACAAGAAAATGGTTTTAACTTTGCCTATTTAGACGAACAAACAAAACGTTCCATTCGTCGTGCTTTACTCAAAGCAGTAGCAATTCCTGGTCATCAAATACCCTTTGGTTCTAGAGAAATGCCAATGTCTTATGGATGGGGTACAGGTGGGATTCAAGTCACAGCTTCAATTATTGGTAAAAAGGATATTTTAAAAGTAATTGACCAAGGTGCAGATGATACAACAAACGCGGTGAATATTCGCCGTTTTTTTGTGAAAGTTTGTGGAATAAAAACCACAGAAAAAACTACAGAAGCAACAATTATTCAAACCCGCCATCGCATTCCAGAAACACCTCTTCAGCAAGGTCAAATTATTGTTTATCAAGTTCCTATTCCTGAACCTTTACGTTGGCTGGAACCTTCAGAAAGAGAAACTAAAAAAATACACGCCTTAGAAGAATATGGAGTAATGTATGTAAAATTATACGAAGATATTACAAGATTAGGAGATTTTGTCACAAGTTATGATTATCCAGTAATGGTAAATGACCGTTATATAATGAGTCCGAGTCCTATCCCTAGATTTGATAATCCTAAGATGAATTATTTACCAGCTTTACAGCTCTTTGGTGCAGGAAGAGAAAAACGAATTTATGCTATACCTCCTTATACTAAGGTAAAAAGTTTGGATTTTGAAGATTATCCTTTTACTGTGGAAAAATGGGATAAAGCTTGTGAGTTTTGTGGTTCTACAGAGAGTTTTTTAGATGAAATTTTGATGGATGATCGAGGTGGTAAAATGTGGGTCTGTTCTGATACAGATTATTGTCACCAAAGACAATTAATAATGGATAATGGATAATTAATAATTGATAATTGATAATTCATAATTACCTCTTTCTTAAAATAAAACTTGATTCTTATTTGTAGGGACGTTGCATGCAACGTCCCTACCTACTCCCTACTCCCTACTCCCTACTCCCTACTCCCTACTCCCTATTCCCTACTCCCTAATACTAAAAAATATGACATTACAACCATTATTAAATGTAGAAAACCTCAGCAAATATTATCAAGAAATTAAAGCTTGTGACCAGATATCTTTTAATCTCTATCCAGCCCAAGTTTTAGGCATAGTAGGAGAATCTGGTTCTGGCAAATCTACCCTATTAAATGCTATAGGAGGATACATACCTATTAACACAGGAAATATCACCTACACTACTGCGAATAAAGAAGTATTAAACCTATCCAAACTATCAGAAACTCGTCGTCGTTTATTAAGAAGAACTGAATGGGGATTCGTCCAACAAAACCCTCGTGACGGATTAAGAATGAACGTAACTGCTGGAGCAAATATTGGCGAACGTTTAATGGATATAGGAGTAAAAAATTATGGCAAAATTAGACAAGAAGCTGCTTATTGGTTAAACGAAGTAGAAATAGATATTAAGCGAATAGATGACTTACCAAAAATGTTTTCTGGAGGGATGCAGCAACGGTTACAATTAGCTCGTATTTTAGTTACAAAACCTAGATTAATATTAATGGATGAACCTACCGGAGGTTTAGATGTTTCAGTACAAGCTCGTTTATTAGACCTAATTCGTTCTCTAGTGCGAAATCTCCATTTAAGCGTAATTTTAGTTACCCATGATTTAGGGGTAGTGAGATTACTTGCTCACCGTTTATTAGTAATGAAAAATGGGAAAATTGTTGAGTCAGGATTAACAGACCAAGTATTAGATGACCCTCAACATTCCTATACTCAACAATTAGTTAGTTCAACTTTAATTCCATAAATTTAGAGGTAATTTATAGATACTTTGCTTAAGTTCTGTAATTGTTATCTTGATTAAGATTAGGTTAACACAAGATTATAATTTGACTATAAAAAATTATTTAAAACTAATGAAAAAATACCTAAGATATATGTAATAATTAATGTAAGAATTTCCTGTGGAATGCTCCGCAAACATATCGGCGACAGCCGAAAACAGCCGTCAGCTATTCTCCTACAATGTAACTGTATGATCAACTATGAGCCAGAACTGTGGATGAGGGCGGGTTTATTTAATCTTATGCTGAACATCAAAATTTCACCTAAAACCCCCCCTACTATTCCACTATTTATTTAAGGTGTGTTAGTACACTAAACCTGGATTTAATATTCCTTTGACAAACAGTTTCTAACCGTTTAGAGCAAAAAAACCATCATTTGCAAATATAAGAATTATGCCCATACTTCATCGGACTAAAATTGTGGGAACTATCGGTCCTGCAAGTAACTCTCCAGAAATAATCAAACAATTAATTGAAGCAGGTCTGAATGTAGCAAGACTAAACTTTTCTCATGGTAGCTATGAAGACCATGCTCATACAGTTTCTCTATTGCGTTCCATATCCGAAGAATTAAATACTCCTGTGACTATTCTGCAAGATCTCCAAGGACCAAAAATTAGAGTTGGTCAACTACCTGAAGGAGTAATAACTTTAGAAGAAGGGGCGCAACTAACTTTAGTCCCATTAACTGAAAATATTCATCAACTAGGAACAGTAGGTATTGACTATCCCTATTTAGCAGAAGAAGCAAAACCAGGCACTCAAGTATTATTAGATGATGGGTTATTAGAATTACAAGTTAAGTCAGTAGAAGGAAATGCTGTAATTTGCAAAGTCATTACAGGGGGTTTGCTCAAAAGTCGCAAAGGAGTCAACTTGCCAAGTTTGAATTTGCGCTTACCTTCCATGACAGAAAAAGATAAAAAAGATTTGGAATTTGGTTTGTCTCAGGGGGTAGACTGGATATCACTTAGTTTTGTCCGTAGTGCTGAAGATATTCTGACCCTCAAATCAATCTTGCGAGAAAAAGACTCAGATGTCCCAGTCATAGCAAAAATCGAAAAGCCACAAGCGATCGCTAACTTAGAAGCTATTGTAGAAGAATGTGATGGGATAATGGTGGCTAGGGGAGACCTGGGGGTAGAAATGAAACCGGAAAAAGTGCCAATGTTGCAAAAACAGATTATTCGGATGTGCAATAAAAAAGGCATTCCAGTAATTACAGCTACCCAAATGTTGGAAAGTATGATTCACGACCCTCGTCCCACTCGTGCGGAAGCTAGTGATGTAGCAAATGCTATTGTTGATGGTACTGATGCGGTAATGCTATCTGGAGAGTGTGCAGTCGGTAACTATCCAGTTAAAGCTGTAGAAATGATGGCCCTTATTGCCCAAGATGTGGAGAAGGATACAGAGTTTATTAATTATCCACCCGCAGAAACTGATGAAACTCATGCTTTAAGCGAAGCACTCAATATTATTGATAAGATTCTACCGTTGCGTTGTATTGCTGCTTTTACAAGTTCTGGTTATACTGCACGTCTAGCTGCGAGTGAGCGCCCGCAAGCTTTTGTAATTGCTTTTACTCCTAATGAAAAAGTTTATCACCGTTTGAATTTGGTTTGGGGAGTCAAACCAATATTACTGAGTGAAGAGGTTGAGTCTTTTGAAGATTTAACAGCACAAGCTCAAAATTATTTATTAAAGTTAGGTTTAGCAATACCAGGAGAGAAAATTTTGATTGTGGGTGGTATTCCGACTAAGCATACACGAGGTACTAATTTCTTAAAAATTCATACTGTTAGTTAGTAGACATTTTTAGAAAAGAGGGAGTAGGGAGTAGGGAGCGGGGGAGCAGGGAGCGGGGGAGCAGGGGAGTAATTTTCTTGCTCAACTATGCGTCAAAAATCCGCTCCTTTTACAGCATAAAGCAGCTC
>JBFRWR010000251.1:0-3781 GCA_051439685.1 Trichodesmium sp. | reverse complement strand
CAAAACCATTCTGTGTACTCGCGAGTTTGACCCAATATGTTCGCCAACTCGGAATAACTTACGAAGCCACGACCGCTCAAACATTTAAGTGTCGTTATCACTTTTGCTGCTATTGGCTCTATTAGAGCTGATTTATAAAGAGAATCTAAAGAAAGTAGGCGCTCAAGTGAATATGGTGCTATCTTTATTTATTATGCTATAGTTAGACTATGTAGTGACTAATGAGCCGTCTACCTGCGATCGCTAATCCTCAACGTCAGCCATACCCAAGTGACTTGAGCGACTCAGAATGGGAAATACTAAAACCTCTAGTACCTTTACCCAAAGGGTTTGGTCATCCTATCGAAGTGGATTTCAGAGAAATTTTTAACGGTATATTTTATGTCCAACGCACTGGATGTCAGTGGGAAATGATGCCTCATGATCTACCACCCTACAGCACTGTATACAGATACTTCAAAAAATGGCAAAAAGGCGGTTTTTGGCAACAGATGCATGACAAAATACGCCAAAAATTCAGAACAGAATTAGACAGGGATGAAGACTCAACTGTTGCCATCGCTGATTCCCAATCAGTGAAAACAACAGAAAAAAGGGGGAGGTCTACGGTTTTGATGGTGGTAAGAAAGTTAAGGGGCGTAAGCGTCACATTGTTGTAGATTCCCAAGGGTTGTTAATTGGTGTTTTGGTAACTGAAGCCAATGCCTCAGAACGGTTAGGAGCAGTTGTGGTGCTTAATGAAGCCAGAGATAAACTGTCGAAATTACAGGTGGTTTGGGTAGATCAGGGTTATTCTGGCAAGAATTTTGCGAGTGCTGTTCAGACAGTTTGTGGCGATCGCGTAAGGGTGGAAGTAATCAAGAGAACTACCCAAACTTTTGAGCGGTTACCTAAGAGATGGATTGTTGAGCGGACTTTTGGTTGGTTAAATAGATTTCGACGTTTAAGCAAAGATTATGAAGTCTATTCAGATGTAAGTGAAGCCATGATTTATGGCTCTTTAATCCACCTCATGGTTAGGCGACTAGCAAACTTAAGATTTACTTTATAAATCAGCTCTTAAATTATTGAATAGTTTGTTAGAAGGTGTTGTCCCATCTATTAATTTTGAAGATTCCACCGCGACTAGATTGTCAGCTTCAATACAAGCGAAAAAACAGAGCGAAGTAATAGGATTAGAATTTGTCAAAAATTCTAATCCTATTACTTTAATAGAATTGAAGAATTATGGAATTATTTATAATTTATCTATTATTGGGAGGATCGGAGAAGGACGAAAATTATTAGGGTTAGGAGATACTTTCTCGGCTCAAATTGTGGACTTGGGGAATGGAGCCTTAATAGGATTGGACTATATAAGTATCTCGGTTGACTATATATATCAATTAGATGGATTCAAGCCTGATGAAGATTTATTAGTAAAATTTGAATAACCCATGAGAACCAGTGTAAAAAAAATCAAGGAAAGGACTCAAAATGCAGTTGAGGACTCTATAGAATTTGCTCAAGATGTTGACGAGGTTGGATTTAAACAAGCAACTATTGAGAAGGGGCAAGATTTAGCAGAAGAAGCGGTCGAGACAGCGATAACTTCTGCTTTAGGTTCTAGCGTATTAGGTATCGGGATGATTGAAATCATGAAGTTGCAGCGGCCTGACGCTCCGATAATCCGGCAAATGACAGATGAGCAAAAAATAGCTTTTGACCAGGAAATTGCTGAACGGAGGGAAGAGGAAGCACAGAAGTACAAGGAATTATTGGAAATAGGAGACATTGATTTAGAAAATATTATTGAAGACGAACTAACAGAGATAGATGATTTGTTGAAGGAGTTGAACGATGACATAGACGAGATTATTGAGGATTTGGAAGAGGAGATTCCAGAGGGAGAAGAATTGGAGACCGATGAGTATGATGATGAACCTTTAGAAGATGAAAACAACCCCTTGAAACCCAAAAAATGCCGTTCAATCAGCTTTAAATCTGGAGACGAAGTAATCACGATCAATACTTGCGATACAGCAGAAAACAAGAAGCCTGGACAAGGAGGAGATTCAAAGTATGATCCTCCCGGAGGTATTCCCGAACCACCACCGCCAAAACCTGGAGCGTGGGTATGCCCGGTCTACAGGAAAGTGTATATAACCAATGATAATGAGGATACGATATCTGTTTCTCTCGCGGGTGAATGGGAGGTTAATCATAAATGGGCAAGAGAAAATTCACTCATGCAGCGAGTAGGGTATTATTCAATAGAAGGCGGGCAGGCTTCAGTGAGCTGGTCAGGCAAGGACTGGGCACCAGTTCCCGAAGGAGAACAAAGTGGTTCCTGGGGGTTATTCGGAAAACCACAATGTAACGTAGTGCCATTCTGTGGCGACGCGATCTTTCTTTCAAACGGAGGATGGGATTCTTTTTATCGCATGAAGGTGGTGTATTCTTACACCTATTGGGACTCAGGGTGCCACAGCCTTTCGCTTGATGAAGGTCCGCCACCTGGGCTTAACCAACCCAAGTTAAGAAAACCCCCGGACCAATTCAGGAAAAAACCTAAAAAGAAAATGAACGATGATTGCTGCAAAGCGACGTTAAGCTTGCTCAGGAAAATATCCAATGTCACCGGAACTCGCGATGAGTCTCTGTACCCCTCAGCTTCTCTTGCCAATGGTGCTTTGCTTCGGCATATAGTCGATGTTATCCAAAATGTTGCACCACCAGAAGAATCAGGATTAGTTCGGAAAATCGCACTCAACTTGGGAGTGCCAGTTGACAACTTCAATGTCAACGAGCTGACAACTGATTTATTAAAATTAATTCCTAGGAAAAACGGGGCTAGGAGCCATGCTAGAGCTGCTGTCAATTATTTGACCATACCTATCAATGGGAAGCGAAATCTCCGGGAAGCAAGCTATCATTTCAATCAAGTGATAAAAGCTCTAAAAAATTAAAAGCTGCTGTCAGAAAAGCTGACAACAGCTTAACGAAATAGGGTGAGCCTATCCATCAGTATTAATTATATTCCTGATGGATAGGTTTCGCATGATTATTAATGAATCTCAATTGTCGAGCGCCTTGATTTATGGAAATGAGATAGATCGAGATTATTTCAAAAAGGTAGGTTCGGATATTCTCGATCTATTAAAGTTGCCAATAGTTGGAGCCAAGAATTTCCTGGGAAAAGTTGTCAATGGTGGAAAAGAAGTAGCTCGCTCAATTTTTAACGGGACTTTTGGCAAAATTTTCGGTAAGTGGGCAAAGGAAAATCCTGTTGCTGCAACAGCGGGAGTCTTAGCTGGTGGCCTGGCATTGGGAACTATCGTTGTTGTTGGTGGTTCGGCGGTGGGGGTTCTCGCTGGTGGTGCGGGAGCTTTGGGAGTTATCGGCAAAACCTTGGCTGGGTTGGGAGCTGTTGGGACAGGAGTTGCCAAAGTTGGTGGAGCTGTGGCAAGTACCTTGGGAGTAGCTAGTCTTCTTACTGGAAGAAGTGCAGGGCAATTAGTAAGTGGCTCTTTGAATTTTGCTGAAACTATTTACAATTTCAACTTCAACCAAACTGATGAAGATATTAACAAGGAAATTGAATCAACAATCAACGCTTTATATGGCCCAACAGGTGAATATATCGGCCAACAGGTAGCAGGATTGTTAGTGGGGGGGTTGTTCAACCCGCCAAAAGTCCAAATAAATATTCGAGCGCTCGCTTTGGTTTGGGATATCAACCCAGATATTAGAGACGACTTGCTTAATAACACCTCAACTCTCGCTCATTTAGCTATGACGG
>JBFRWR010000250.1:0-3028 GCA_051439685.1 Trichodesmium sp. | reverse complement strand
AATAACTTGAGACTTTCTACCAGAGCTTCCGGTTTAGTAATTTCTCCATCATAAACCTCTTTTCCCCCTTGCCAAATAATCACCCGTTCGGGAGACTGAAAAATAATATTATCTTTCGGATAACCTTGTTTAAATTTCTTTTGTACTTCCTTAGCCAAATCATCCTCAGAATCTTTCGCTTCCCAAATACCATGTTTAAGAGTATCATCTCTCTCTAATAACCCATCAACTCGGATTAGTTTTTTCTTAGTTAATCGAATACTCTTTTCTTGTATCAACGTCCAATTAAACTGTTGACAACAAGCAGTTAATAAATCAGCAAAAGCAACTTTTATCGCCCCTTCATTAACAGCATTCAACTGTTGAAACTTTTTTAAATTTTGGTAATATAATTTTATAGGTTTGTGAGTAGGTTTGAGATTAAGATTAGCCATCAGGTTTAATATCAATTAAATAGGATTACAGTGCTTGTCAGCTATAATGAAGCACACTAAAAAAATGATAACCCTGTAGGGACGTTGCATGCAACGTCCCTACTATTCAAATGAAAACCGCTGTAAAAGTCTTTTGAGAAAAGGAAAAATGGGATTTGGAAACCAAACCCCTACAGTTTTTTTCTGAAATAATTTAGGATTGCTATAGCACTATCACTATAGTGTTTAATAACCCTAAGTAATCTCAAAAAACTAACTCAACCCGACCAATTTTGAACTTAATTCCCAAAGTTTAATTGCCTTATCATCATCACTCGCTTCATCAGAAACCTCTTGTACAAAAGACTGACGATTTTTCTTTTGACGATTTCCCCAACTCCAATACATTCCAGACTCTTTATACTCATCATCTTTAACCAAAGCAGCAACCCTTTCTCCTGCCAAATCTTGAGAAACATATCCCCCAGTAATATTCTTTTGGAATAATGGGAAAATTTTCTGGAATAAAGGAAAATGATTTCTAAATAAAGGTGTATCTGCGACACATCCAGGATACAAAGAACTAAAAACAATTCCTGTTGACTCGTGATAACGGCGATGCAACTCTCGCATTGTCAAAACATTGCAAAGTTTGCTATCCTTATAAGCTTTACCAGACTTAAACTTCTTACCATTAATCATCGTAATAGGAGCTTTGAAACCCTGTTCAAAACCCTGCAAATCTCCTAAATCTGGAGGTGCTGGAATTGGAATTTTGCCTCCCAACTCCTTCGGATTAGCTGTTACAGTTCCTAAAATCACCAATCTTTTATCCGTAACAGGAGACTGTTTCAAATCCTCTAACATAATGTTACATAAGAGAAAATGTCCCAGATGATTTGTAGCAACACTTAGTTCATATCCATCTGCACTCCGCATCGGTTCTTTTAACAATGGCAAATATACCGCAGCATTGCAGACCAAAGCGTTCAGAGACCTACCACTTTCTCTGAAAGTATTGACAAACCTTTTTACACCATCTAGACTGGCCAAGTCTAAGTGCATAACAGTATAACTGTCTTTTGCCATGCCTACTTCCTGGGCAGCTTTTTCTGCTTTGGAGAGGTCTCGACAAGCCATCACAACATACCATTCACCTGTTTTAGCTAGAGCTTTCGCAGTGTATAAACCCACCCCTGAGGATGCACCTGTGATTATTACTGTTGATTTCTGATTTTGTTCCATTCCCAATGAGATTTTGTAAAATTCGATTGACTAATTTCATGATTTTACAACAGTCTTGACCAAATCAAAAGTCAAGTGTGAATTAAGATATGAATTTATTTTACAGACTTACCCAAAGAAACCCACTTGCTAGGAGAAATTGTGGTTTTAACGATAGATATTTAGGAAAAAATCGGGTTTTTAGGTTGCTGTAAGTAAATAATTTAAAGTCAATTATTAAAAAAATAAAAAGATGTAACTTTAAATACAAATTATTAAATTAGATTTTGATCATAGCATTAATGGGAATAATTCTCTGATTGTAAACTTTAATCACAAGACTCAAGTGTTGTCACCCTGCTGATGATAATTTTAATATTGTAAATTAACTGGCATAGGAGCAAGTTATGGCAATCTTTAAAGACGACCATGAGCACGAACACCAACACATCTACGGCGGTGTTGTACGAGAGGGTAGTAAGTGGTTTGGTGAAGGTTTTGAGAGCCAAAAAATTAAGGAAGGAACCTATGTAATAAAATTCAAGCGTCCTTTTTCTGGTATTCCAGCACCAGTTTGTACCATTTCTGGACCTGAGTGGATAACATTTAATATGTCAGTTGCTATTGTTGATGTTAGTCCAGAATACTTCATCTGCGTTACTTCATCACCTCACCAACCTATGGATTGTGGTTTTACATTTATTGCTTTTGGTGACGCTCGATAAGAGTCTTAACCCTCGCCAAAAATGTTAACAGCATATTAATTAATCTACCTATTGTTATAGATTGATAACTGTTGACTCAAATCTTAGAAAAGTCGGACAATAGTATTAAACCGTTTAACCATTGCTGATATAGTCAGCAAGAAGGAATAAACTGTTTGAATTTTCTACAGTTGATTTCAAACACAGTAAAATCTAACAGGAGTCAGTAATGGCAATTATCCAAGATTCAGTGGGAAAACCAATCCAGCATGTCTATGGTGTTATTTCTCCAGACGGTAAGATCATCTCTGGTGAAGGCTTCAAATGCCACAAACTTCGCTTCGGACTCTATCTAATAGAATTTGACCAGTCTTTTGCAGACGTTCCAGCAGCAATTTGTACCATTTATGGAGGTGAATGGCAGACATTTAATCTGTCAGTCGCTGTCCTTGAGGTTGCTCCATATCACTTTGTATGCGGTACTTCATCACCTGATAGACCTGAAGATTGTGGTTTCACGTTTATTGCTTTTGGCAATATCTAAAACTTAGATATTCCCTCCTCCCTATCAACGATACATTAATGGGTGCAAGCATTTTACCATGAGGGAATGAAAAATTTGAAAAATTATGGCGAGCTTTTGAAGATAACAGTGAATAATTGCTGTATTTAAAGCTCTGTAATATT
>JBFRWR010000249.1:0-6729 GCA_051439685.1 Trichodesmium sp. | reverse complement strand
AAGACTTAGAAGAAAATCGTAATAATCCACTACGAAAATCAGGTATTTGGAATCCAGGTTCAGGGGTAATTATTGCTAAAAAAGGAAATAAATATTATGTGCTAACTGTCGCCCATAATTTTTTACAAAGACACCTAGATAGTAAAGATTATTGGCAACAATTAGGAGGAAAGCCTTACTATGGAATTAGAACTTATGATGGGAAAGTTCATATTATTAAAGATGTGAATGATGGTAGAGGGTGTCCTTTAAAAGGTAGTCCAAAATTGACAGTATTAGTCAGATTTGGTTGTCGCGATCGCTTTATTCTTAATACTAATATAGTTGATTATACTGTTGGTACAGATCAGGTTAGGGGTATCGACTTGGCGATCGTTACATTTGAAAGTAAAAATAATTATATAGTTGCTCCCCTAGGAGACTCACGTCAGGTGAACCTCAGTGACAGAGTTTATATTTCTGGGTGGCCTGACCCTGAAAGAGAACAAGACCCCCAGACAGGTAGATGTCGTGAAAGAGTGGCTCGCAGACAACGACGTTTAGCTTGGGGTCCAGTTAGGGGAAAAATTAATGCGGCTCCTCAGCATCAGGGTTATAGTATTTTTTATACCGATGAAACTGCTGCTGGTATGAGTGGAGGACCTGTGTTTGATAACAACGGTCGGGTAGTTGGTACTCATGGGTTAGGTAGTCGGAATAAACCTTTATGTGGTGGTAATCTTGAGGCGGGAAGTGAAACTGAGTCTGGTGGTGATACTGATAGTATTTCTAGTGGTGAGAGTCTTGATTTTAATAAGTTGCAAAAGCGTTATAGTAGTGGGCAAAATGTTAATTATTTTGAGAGTTTAATCAAAGAATTTGATTTTAGTTTGGCTTTCAGACGGGAGTTACCTGATGCGGAAGTGATTAAAGCTGGTATTACGCCAATTAAAAATTTGAAGGTTGCTAGTAGTAGTGGTCAAGTAGAGTTTGATGCAAGTGAGGATGTGTTTGACGATCCTAATGATGTTGTTGATGATATTTATGATTTGTATACGTTTGAGTTGGATAATATGATTAGGGATAAACCTTCTGGTGGTAGTGGGAGTTTGTTATTAGATTAATAGGACTTATGCACATACGATGTATATAGTGTTTAAAACTATAACGTTATAGTTTTTTGACTCTATATTCTATATATAGTAAGTAACTCTATGTAAGTCCTAATTAAATATCAAAGGAGTCAGGAGTCAGGAGTCATAATGAATAGGTTTGATACATTTTTTTGTTTACAGCAGTTTTGATTTGAGTAGACCACAGTAGGGACTAACCATGGTTAGTCCATACAAGGTTTTGGTTGTGACTATGTGGTTGATCCATCTGAAAAGCGCTGTAATATTAATTATGGCTTATATCAAATCCGCTGGGCAACGGAAGTGATATAATTCTACCATCAGAAAAGAGCGAAAACTCCTAGTTTATGGAGGGTTTGGAGACCAAACCCCTACGGTCTTGAATTTTAACGATACTACCGGATTTGATATTACTGATTAAATCTCAAAGTATTTACAGATAAAGGTTTTAGCCTTTTTAAGTCGGGAAAAAGTACCTAGTTTTGAGCTGCTTTATGCCCAAAAAGTTAGCATTTTGGGAAACACAAGAATTGAGCAAAAAAATTACTCCCATACGGACGTTTCGCTATGCGACATGAAACGCATTTTTGTTATGCAACGTCCCTACCTACTCCCCTACTCCCCTACTCCCCTACTCCCCTACTCCCTCACTCCCCTACTCAAAAAAGTAACCCTCTTCCCACGAACCTGCTTCGCATTTAATTAAACGCTCCAGAATAGCGATCGCTTCTTTATCTGAATCAGATATAATCTTTTGTTCTACACCAATATTAATTAATTCCATTCCTAAGCGGAGAAAATATGCTCGTTCAATTTGATTATTAATTTCTTGTTTTGTTATACCTCCTAAACCATTTTCTATATAAGATTTTTGGAAGTCTAAATTAAACATTTTGACTATTGATTTAACTACATATTGTTGTTCTGGTCTTGCCTTAGATAAAAGATTAATAATTGGTTGTTCCCAAATTAATTCAATATCAGCATTAGTTGCCTGATTTTGTAACCATACTTCTGAAGTTGAAACAGGCAAATCAATTGTTTCTTCATCTACTTTTGCAAAGCTATGAGCTTCAGCATAACTAATTTTTCCAGCTCGATTATAATCTGCTGAACTTACCCTTTTTCCAGTACGACTATAACCACTTAATCCGGCAAAAAAGCTGGAACTATAATCTTTATAATCTGCTTCATTTACTTCTGGAGTACAACCTACTGAAGGCAAGGTTTTTATAGTAGCAAAAAAACCACAACGAGTCTGAAGTGCCACAGGTTTATTGGGGTCGCCACCTTGATAAATAATATTAGCAAATGACCCGGAAAAACATTGAGCCATCATTGTTACTACTGGAGTATCTTGGGGTAATTTATCTAACATTTGTGATAATTCCTGAACTGTTACAGGTTGATTTTCCCAAAGCATTAGAGCATTGTCATTAGAATTATTTGGGTTTTCAATGCCATGACCTGTAAAGTAAAAAAATATGGGTTGTCTAGAAATTTGTTCTCCAGTTTTTTGGAACCAATTTTGGAGATTTGTGAAAGTAGCTTTACCTTGAACATTAGGAATTTCTGGTACTTTAAATTTCTGCTTTCTTTGTCGATCAATATAGCGAATTGTTGCTTTTCCATCGTTACCATTTGCGAAAAATATGGAAGCTGAAAATGGGTTATATCCCATTTTTTCTAGAGTACGTTGAAAGTAAAGTACATTTTTTTCAATGGCAATTTCATTTTGTTCTTTAGTACCGCCTCCTCCAAATACTAAAAAGTTGGGTTGTTGCTGATTGATTTGGCAATTATGAGTTTTTGCTTGACTGAATTTAGCTGAATTATTATTTGCCAATGCTAATTTGGGGAAGCTTCCGAAAATTACAATAATTAATCCTAAGAATATTTGATTTATTTGATATTTTGGCTGCATAAATATAATAATTTGGTTGGGAATTTTTCTATTTTATTGTTTACAGAATATTTCTAATAGCTTTCATTAATCCTTGACAAACTCCTGTCAAAAAATCTAAATCTAAAGTTTCAATAGTATCACTTGGTTGATGATAGTTAGGATTGCGCATATTTGCAGTATCGGTAATCATTATAGCTTTATATCCTCTATCCCAAAATGGTGCATGGTCACTCCGACGGGTATCGGGAACTATTAAACCTCTATTTGGCACTGCCAACCACCGACAATTAGTTCCTGTTTTATTGATATTTCTATCCATTTGAAACATATCAATAACTGTCATTAAGTTACCAATTAATGCAATAAAATTACCCTGATTTGGATAAAAATATTTTAACCCAGAAGGATAACTTTGAGAATTAGGAGTAGAGTCGCAATAACCAAGCATTTCTAAGGAAATCATTAGTCTCAGTTGTTGTTGTTTTTGTTTGAGTTTTTCTGCGTAATGTTCACTTCCTAATAATCCATATTCTTCCATATCAAAGGCAACTAAACTAACTGGATATTTCAAAGGTTGAGAGGAAAATTCTCTAGCTAATTCTAGTAAAACTGCTACTCCAGTAGCATTATCATCTGCTCCTGATGTACCTATCACTGTGTCATAATGAGCTGCAATTAATATTGGTGGTAACTCTCGTTTTTTATTGTTTTTCAAAGAGGGTAAATTCAATACTAAATTTTGATGAGTTTGACCTTGCACCTGAAATTTATCAATTTCTACATTTCCGAACTGTGATAATTCCTGATAAATATATTGTCTGACATAAAAATGTCCTATTGATGAAAAATATGGGTCGCGATCGCGTACTATTTCTTTGAGATGATTTTGTAATCTTGTTTGTAAGTCAAGTGTCATATTTTTTTATTATTAGAAGATACGCACCCCAACCAAGAAATCGGGTTTCTTACCCTAATTTAATAGTTGATATTGCAAATTTTAATTCATCAACCCGTTTTCTGTGTAAGTCCTGATTATTTCAGTTGGGAAATAGTAATTAAAAATACTCCTAATACCATAATTGCTGCACCTAATAATCGTTCTTTGATCCCTTTTTCTTTCAGGACTATTTTTCCTAAAATCACACTAAACAATGCACTTGTTCTTTTGACTGAAATTACATAAGCAACAAAAGTTAAATTTATAGCTACCATTTGACAGCCCATTGCTACGGAATTAATCATACCATATATAACTAATTTCCACCCATTAATTTTAATTTTGTATAAATGCTGATGGGATTTATATAAAACCATTGGTAACAGGAAAATTGATATAGTAAAAAACACAGAAATTCCCCAAAAAATAGGAGAAGAATTTTGCACACCAACTTTATCAAAATTGCTGCTAATACTCCAAATAAAAGCGACTAATAGAGCTAGTCGAGAACCTCGATCAGTAATTATTGCTCTAAAAGGAGCTAAATATCCTTTCCGTTTCTCTTGAATATTTAATAAATAGGAACCACATACAATTAAAAACACGCCTATTATACCCAGTGGTTGAGGAAATTCTCCCACAATTAATGGTGAAGTTATTAACAAAAATAAAGGGGTAAAAGTAGTTATCGGAGCAATAATTGATAAGTCAGAGAGTTTAATAGCTTTGAGATAAAGTGTGTATGAAATTGCGTTCAAAGAACCACTGACTAATAGAGCTAACCAAAAATTATTTCCTAACTGAGGAATGTCAATCAAAAATAATAGAGGACTCAGAAATAGAGAGGTAAAAAATGTGAGACTACACCCAATAATATACTCATCAAAATTTTTGAGTTGTGTCTTGTTATAAATATCTTTAACAGATTGAAGAAAAGCTACTGAGGTAGCTAATAAAAACCAAAGCATTGATTATTTTCCTACTTAAAGTAAGTAATTTTAATAGTAGGGGTGGGTTCCACATTAAATTAATGAGTTTTAACGTGACACCAGATGAATCCGCCCCCCAATGATATTAATCCATAAAATTAGAAATGCTCAAAGCTTTACCAATCAAAACTTATAACTTCTGACTTATGACTTCCGCGTAGCGATACTAGCTCTCCCCACCACTACCTCTTACCCCTCTTCCCATTCTTGTCTATATCTTTTTAAATAAAATTGTGGGGTTGCTTCCGTAAGATAGTAAAAAATTTTACAAATTGATTAATTCCGTACTGGAACTGCCATGATTTATTTTTCTACGAAATATTACTTAGATTTTAAAGTAAAAATAAGAACACAAGCTTTAAGTGCTTACACGAAAGATACTATTTTTTTGAAGTGGCAAGAGAGATTAAAAATTAAACTATATTTTGACATGATTGTTTCACAGTAATATTTTGAGAATATTTAGATAAATTTAAAGCATGATTTTGTAGAAAAATAAGTGATTAATTTCATTTGTTGTAATGATTTCTATCACAGTATAAAACTTTGTAAATCTATAAAAATAGATACAAGGACGCAGGCAGTTCATCTACAACATAAAAGTTGGATGTTACTAAAATATGGCCTAATTTCAAGATTAAAGTAACTAATTACACCAACACAAACCAAAACCATGATCAACAACATTGTTAACTCTAAATTCTTTGCTGGCTTAACTGCTACAGTTGCATTCACTGGGGTAATAGCTAATGCAGGTATTGCTAATGCTCTGATTAAAACTCAAACGTATACAGACACCTTTGACCTAGCTACAACAGATATTACGGATGCTCTCTTATCAATTCAAAAATTCGATGGTAGTCTTGGTACACTTAAAAATGTTACGGTAGGCTTTGATGGACAAATCGTTGGGGATGCCAAAGTAGAGAGTACGGATGCAGAAGCTCAAACATTAACTTTCGATCTTTCTGGTCTTTTAACGTTAGTTGAGTCTAATAATATTCTTGATAATCCTTTGTTTGAGCTAGAAGCGAAGGCATCAGATTCATTTGATGCAAGTCCTGATGATGGTGTTCTAGATTTTGGAGGTACTTCTGGTAAAAGTTTTGATGGGCTAATAGCTGCAGTATCAGGAGAAGTAGACTATACTGAGCAAGATATATTAGACTTCTTCACTGGTAATGGTGATGTAGAGTTTTTATTCTCTGCTGAGACTAAATCAGAGGTAACAGGTACAGCTAATTTATTCACTGGTACTACTACACAAGCTGCAGCAAGCGTTACAGTAAAATACTTCTATGAAAAACCTGAGAGAGTACCTGAACCTTCTACGATACTTGGTTTAGGTTTGTTTGCTGGTGCGGGTATTTTATCCAAAAAGAAATTAGCTAAGAAGGCTTAAGTTAAATAAATTTATACTAAATTAAATTCCTAATAATTTTTCACCCTCTTCAAAATTTTATACAGAGCCTCTTGATTATAAGAGGCTATTTTTGTTTACAGCGCTTTTCATTTCGGTAAACCACAAAGTAGGGACGTTGCATGCAACGTCCCTAGATGTTTTTGGTAATGACGATGTAGTTTATTGACCTGAAAACTCCTGTCAACAGAACTTATCCAAAGGTACTATAAAGTTTTATATAGCAATCCTAAATAGGTTTTCATTAATTGATAATTGATAATGGATAATTGATAATTACAAGATGGTTTTAACCGTTACGGAATTGAATATCGGGAAATTCAAGAGCACTTTTTTTCCCCTATCCAAGGGGAGGCTTCAAGGCG
>JBFRWR010000248.1:0-5591 GCA_051439685.1 Trichodesmium sp. | reverse complement strand
TGCCTCAGAAATACCAACGCCAACGTCGTCAGTTACAGGATGCTATGTTGGATACCCATTTCTATTTTGGTCATAAGCAAATATCTATTGCTCTGGAACCAGATTTACTTTGGGCAACAAGTTGGTTCTTGCGGGAAATGGGGGCAGATATTAAAGCTGTCGTAACAACTACGCGATCGCCATTACTAGAAAAATTACCCACAGAAAATGTTATAGTTGGCGACTTGGGAGATTTCGAGGAAGTAGCAGGAGGTTCGGATTTACTAATTACTAATTCTCATGGTAAACTAATATCTGAGAAGTTAGGTATTGCTCTTTATCGAATGGGAATGCCAATTCACGATCGCCTAGGTAATGGTCAACGTTGTTATGTTGGTTATCGTGGTACAATGAATTTATTATTTGACATTGGTAATATTTTCTTAGACCAAGAAGAATCAAAAATTCACACCAATGATTATTCATTATTAAGTAGCCAGACTGAATGAAGTCAGAAGTCAGAAATCAGAAGTTATTTTTGTCACAGGAATTTTGAATAAACCTCTAAAAATTATTTAGCCTTAAAAGGTGGAGGTTTAGACCTAATTCCTTTGATAAATTAACAGATTTTTGGCATTTAAGAGTGGGTTTAACTAAATAGTTTTACTAGATAAAACTTCGCTCCAAAATTTAACCTACCCTCATCTTCAAGTTTATTTTGGTCTTGGTTCAAAAAACAAGTTTGTTATCAAGAACTAATAGTTTTTTCCTATTAGTTTTTGGTACATATAACAAGGAGGAAAATAACAATGAAAGTTGCATTCGCAACAACTGATTTTGTGCATATAGATGGTCATTTTGGTTCTTCTAAACAAATGGCTATATATGAAGTTGATGACAAAGGGTATGAAGCTCTAGAACCCTTAACTTTTGGTGGTAATCTTAATCAAGATGCTTCCAAAGAAGAAAAATTAGACAAACTACACGCTAAAGTTGAAGCTTTGCTTGACTGCACAATAGTTTATGTACTAGAAATTGGCGGTCCCGCAGCAGGTCGTTTAATCAACAAAAAAGTTACCCCAATGAAGTCAAAGTCTCCAGAAGACAAAATTACTGATATTCTTGATAGATTGGTAGAAACATTAAAAGGCAGTCCTCCTCCTTGGTTAAGGAAAGCTTTACAAAAAACTTCCGAATCTGACTTAGAAGCTGTACTTGAAGAGGTATAAAACGATGACAGTTCAAACAGAAACAACAACAACAACTGACATTTATTCCGCTCCTTTTATTAAGGAATTAGTTAGAGCAATTCAGGCTCAAGATGCTTATGGAGTTTATAAGTCTTGGTCTAATGAATTAATTATTAAACCTTACATTATTAGTAAGAAAGACAAGCGGAAAATTTCCACTGAAGATGAAGTGAATCCTATGACTTTATCTCGAATTAAGTTATTCTACAATGCTATAGCTACTAGCATTGAATTAGAAACTAATCAAATTATGCAAGTAGTTATTAGTATCAACCATGAAGGTTTTGGTTGGGCACTTGTATTTTGCGGTCGTCTTTTAGTAGTTTCTAGAACTTTACGGGATGCTCATCGTTTTGGCTTTGATTCTCTGGAAAAATTAGAAGCAGAAGGAGAAAAAATGACTCAAGCTGGAGTTGAGTTAGTTAACAAATATAAGGAAGTTTGCAAACTCTAACTTAAATTTTAACCCTGTAGAGACGTTGCATAACAAAAATGCGAACGTCCCTACTTTCTGGTCTAGTAATCAGAAAAATTGCTGTCAACTCTGCTGATAGCCAATAGCTGAATATTACGCTAATTTTTTTTGAAGAAAAATCTTAAAAAAGATTAAAGTAGAATACAAATATTTTGATTTGTGTCTATAATCAATAATTGAAAATAGCTACTACTCAATAAAATGGGGTTCATCAAATGAAAACATTAACAGACTTTCAAAAACTCGTCGATGCCGAAGATTTTCTCAAGTTTTTTGATATTCCCTTTGACGAAACAGCGGTAAACGTAAATCGCCTCCATATATTAAAAATGTTTTCTACAGCAATTGCAGAAGTTGACGAAAAAACAGAACTAGCTGAAGCAGACAAAATAACTGCATATAAAACAGCATTAGAATCAGCTTATCAAACTTTTTTGACATCTAATGCTCAAGAACAAAAAGTATTTCCAGTATTCCAACAAGAACATAACGATGTAGTTAAATTAACAGAAATCAGTCCTGAGTAAGGAGAAAAAATGGATAATTGATAATTCGAGATAGTTTTCATTATTCATTATCCATTATTCATTATCCATTATCAATTAATGAAAATGACCTCCAACCTCACACCTAAAGAATTAGAACGTTATAGTCGCCAGATGATGCTTCCTAATTTTGGTGAGGAAGCGCAACATCGACTCAAGTCAACAACAGCATTAGTCACCGGAGTTGGTGGGTTAGGTGGCACAGCAGCACTGTATTTAGCAGTCGCAGGTGTCGGGAAACTAATTTTAGTCCGAGGTGGCGAACTGCGACTTGATGACATGAATCGTCAAATCTTGATGACAGATGATTGGGTTGGTAAAGTGCGAGTAGACAAAGCCAAGGAAACTCTATCTGCAATTAACCCAGACGTTGAGATTGAAGTAGTTCCCGAATATGTGACGGCTGACAATGCGGACACATTAGTACAATCTGCTGATATTGCTCTCGACTGCGCCCACAACTTTGACGAACGGAATTTACTTAATGCTGCTTGTGTACGTTGGCGCAAACCAATGGTGGAAGCTGCCATGAATAGTATGGAAGCCTATTTAACCACCATAGTTCCTGGTAAAACTCCCTGTTTGTCTTGTCTGTTCCCAGAAAAACCAGACTGGGATAGACGTGGGTTTGGAGTATTGGGGATAGTTTCTGGAACACTAGCTTGTCTAGCAGCTTCAGAAGCCATCAAACAGATTACACTATTTAGTAAACCCTTGTGGTCACAACTGCTGACAATGGATTTGGATGGGATGGAGTTTGCTAAACGTCGCCCCTATCACGACCCAAATTGTCAGGTTTGTGGTTCTATTTCCAAAGAAGAAAAAGCAACTTAACCAGAGAAGTTATCACAGCGAACAGTTCAGAGTTAAATTTTGGGTTTAAATTATAAATAGGAAAAGAGATAAGCACTCGCGACAGCGGAACGGATGTTCTATAGCGCAGTGGACAGAAACTATAATTTTTAAAAGTCAGGGTGCAATATTTTTTTTTAGTGTGAGTTTCTATCCCGTTCGTGTCAGCGGACTGGAAGTCTATCACCAACTATCTCTACTCCTAACCAATATCCTAAATTAAACTACTAAATCAGACAAAAGGCGGATATCACCTATCTGGGTAATTTTTCGTCAATAAGTCTAAATTATTTTTTCTTCAAGATTATGACTCTGAGTTTAACAGAAAAAGCTGCTTCTCAACTTACTAAGTTCCTGCAAGACCCAAATCAAGGCATCCGCATTTCTGTTGTGGATGGAGGTTGCAGTGGTTATCAATATTCTTTAAATATTGCTAAAGCTCCTAAAGAAGATGACTTGCTACTGGAAAAGGATAACTTACAAATATTTATCGATCCTAAAAGTGCGCCTTTACTAGAGGGAGTTGTAGTTGACTATATTGAAGGTTTAACAGAAAGCGGCTTAAAGTTTATTAACCCTAACGCCACAGAAACTTGTAGTTGCGGTAAGTCTTTTCAAGCAGGTGGTTGTACCCCAACAGGAGTACCTTGTAGTTAATAGTTAATATAGCTTTCAGCACTCAGTATTTTCAGCATAAAGACTGTAGCTAATAGCTGATAGCTTGTTAAAACAGTTTTCGAGAGTAAAGTACAATTAAACAAAAGGAGGATCTAATTAACCAATGGCTACTTACAAAGTACAATTAATCAAAGGCAAGAAAAAGCCACCCTATGAAATTGATGTAACCATCGAAGTTGATGAAGAAACATATATTCTTGATGCAGTAGAAGAAGCTCATCCAGATTTAGAATTCCCTTCTTCTTGTCGCGCAGGTTCTTGTTCTAGTTGTGCTGCAAGAATAGTCGAAGGAGAACTTGATCAAGAAGACCAAAACTTCTTAGATGACGAGCAGGTAGAAAAAGGGTGGGCACTATTGTGTGTAGCAAAGCCAAAATCTGATTGTGTGATCAAAACTCACCAAGAAGCTTATTTGGTGTAATACCACTTGTAAATAATTATTATCGTAGGGGCGTTCCATGGAACGTCCCTATTAAGTTTTTGGCTTATAAAATCTTTGGTTGGATTTTGTTAGTAATATTAATCAGTTGCTACTATAACATCAGATGCTTTAATTACTGCATAAGCTTCCTTACCTTCGGTTAATCCCAAGGTTTCTGCTGAAGTTTTAGTAATTACAGAAACTATCTCTAGTCCAGGGGCAATTTCTAATGTAACCTCAGTATCTACAGTTCCAGTTACTACCTTTTTAACAGTACCTTTAAAAGTATTACGAGCGCTAATCTTCATATTTAAGCTCCGAATCTGAAATTGTTTACTCGTGAAATTTTAACAAAAAAAACTCTAAAATATTAAGAAATTTGATAAAAATTAAACATTGGAGTAATAGATATGAAAAAAAGCGCGATCGCAACCTTAAATTTTATAGCCATACTTGCTTGTTTACTACTAATTAGTTGCCGCTCAAATACCAACAATTCATCAATAAATTTAACAGTTTCAGCAGCAGCAAGTCTCAAAGATGTAATGACAGAAATTAAACCTATTTATGAACAACAAAAAACTGATGTTTCTTTAACATTAAACTTAGCTTCATCTGGTTCTCTACGACAACAAATTGAACAAGGTGCGCCAGTAGATTTATTTATCTCTGCATCTCCTTCCCATATTAATATGTTGCAGGAAAAAGGTCTCATAATAGATGAAAGTCGTAGAGACTTACTAAAAAATCAAATGGTATTAATAGTTCCTCAAGAAAATACTGCTTCAGTTAATACTTTTCAAGATTTAACAAAAGAGGCTATTAGTACAATATCAATTGGCGAACCACAAAGTGTTCCTGCGGGAAAATATGGCAAAGAAGTTTTAAGTTCTTTAGGTATTTATGCAGCAGTAGAACCGAAAATAGTTTTTGCTAAAAATGTCCGTCAAATAGTAAATTATGTAGCAACAGGAAATGTTGATGCTGGCATTGTTTATCGCACAGATACTAACGTTTCAAAAGAAGTAAAAATTGTTGCTAATGCACCAGAAAAATCTCATACACCAGTAGTTTATCCCATTGCCATAATTCAAGATAGTAAAAATATTGAAGCGGCTAAACAATTAAAAGAATTTATGTTTACCCCAGAGGTAAAAGCTGTATTTGAAAAATATGGTTTTATTACATTAAAAGAGGGAGTAGGAAGTAGTGGGAAATAATTGATGATTTCTCTGGGATAATTGATTTAATTTTTTATTATTTGATATCATGTCCGGTAGCATCGGTATTGTATAGCAAAGCTAGGGAGTAGGGAGTAGGTATGGAGGGAATAGGTATGGAGGAAACAGTCAGAAAAACTTCAGCATTGAGCCAGAAAAAAACTTAAATTC
>JBFRWR010000247.1:0-6515 GCA_051439685.1 Trichodesmium sp. | reverse complement strand
CCTATCCTGACAAATATTAATCTAGAACTAGCTCCTCAAGAAATGGGACTAATTATTGGTAGTAGTGGCTCTGGCAAAACTACATTATTAGAAATATTAGCAGGTCTAGCCCAATGCTCTAAAGGAGACATTCGCTGGCGAGACCAAAAATTAACCTCCGAACATTTACAACAACTGGGTGGTTTGGTCTTTCAATTTCCAGAAAGACATTTTTGTGGTGCTACTATTCTCGAAGAATTACGATTAGGACATCCAGAATTACGACCAGAACAAATATCTTTCGCTCTCGAAGAGGTAGGACTTCAAGACCTATCATTGAATACTTCTCCTCAAGCGTTAAGTGGTGGTCAACAACGTCGTCTCGCTTTAGCCGTACAATTGATTAGACAGCCTCATTTATTAATGTTAGATGAACCAACTGCTGGATTAGATTGGTCAATGCGCAAACAACTGGTCAATTTATTAGCCAAACTGAAAAATCATTGGAGTTTATTAGTTGTCACCCATGATGCTAGTGACCTTTTATCTATTGCTGATAAATGTTGGACTTTAAATCATGGTCATTTAGAGGAAAAATCATAGGAAAATAACATAATATAGTTTCCTGTTAGCCTGGAATTTGGATATCCTTTACCAACTATTTGTACACCTTTGGAGCTAATGGGAGATTAAATAAATATGTGGAATAATGAAGTATTAGCAGAAATTTATAAATACCGAGAAGAATATGCTAAATCTTTTAATTATAATTTACACGCTATGGTTGAAGATTTAGAAAAAAAACAAGCTGCTAGTGGCAGAAAAATCATTTCTACACCAATCAAATTTACTCAACAAAAAAACAAATCTTTAGTTGAGACTTAAAATTATGTACAATAGTGAAACCCAACAAAACTTTACTATAATATAGACTCTTATCTTTAAAATACTGAATAAAATTGATGCTACCGGATTTGATATTAAACGTAAATTTTATTTAGATTAAAAACCCTGAATAATCTGAAATCTGAAGCTAAATTTGCAGTTTGTATTCAAAATAAAGATTATCCTGCTTCTTTGGTAATTACATAAAATTTATCTGGTTTTAACTGATGAAGAGTCAACAAAAGATGGTGATTTAAGAATAGTTGATGAAAGTGGAGAAGATTATCTTGATCCTGCCGATTATTTTGTAATAATTGAATTACCAAAAGTTTTTCAAGATTCTGTTTTAACTATTGCTTAATGGCGATCGCCAACTCAAAAAACTCAAAAATTACTACTCTCTAATAGTGTTTATTTTGACTCCTGCTCAATTTCCATTTCTTTAATTAACTCTGATTCTTTAATAATATAAGATTTAAGTTTTTTTCTCTGAGAAGCAGGTTGTTCATGTGGATAAATATCAATTGTCAAAAAGAAGATTGTTTTGTTATTGTGAACTACACAATATACTGGTTGATTATTTTGAGCAACCTCAAACTTTAAATCTTCTTCGCAAACTTTGAATATTATCAAATAGCCAAAAGGTTGATTGTAATCAAGAGTATATTGATAAATTTGTCTGAAACCTTTCAACAAATAGCTCTTATTTTTGTCTTTTCCGTCAAATATTTTCGCATCAGCTATTAAAGGATAATCGGAACTTTTATCTAATACTAAGTCAGCTTCTCCAGAAATTGACCATGGTTCTATTGAAAAGTCTATTCCTTGCTCAAATAAATATTCGTACAAATTTAAACAAAGGTTTTTCTCTCCTTTTTGAGTTTTGTTTTTGTAAAGGTTGTATAAATTTTCCCTTTTGAACCATTCAGAACGATGTTTATAACGATCTAGAAAATATGAAATTACTATGTTTTCTTCTAAAGATTCGTTGATGTATTCGTATAGTGGTCTAACAACATTTGAGATAAAAGCATTAATCACAGTATTATCTGAGGGCTTGGAAAGGTCATATTTGTAGTAAATTTCGCCAATGTAACGAGTCCTTCCATCATTCTCAAATTCAACACATTCTTTAATTATAAAATAAGTTAAACTATAATGTTCCTTATATGTTTGACTCCAGGATTTACTCACAGATAACTCATTCTTAATAAGATTTTTAGCTTTTGTTTCTTGTTCAGGATATAAATAAGCTAAATCTTCAAGAATACTTTTAAATGGCGGGAATTGGATAAAATTCCAAAACATGATTAGATAGTTATGGAAACTATGGTGTTTAGAATTGCTAAGTTGCTCAAACCTTCTTTGAAGTTTATCCCGGAAAAGTTGAAGATATACTTGATTCATTTTGCCTATCTTTTAAATTTTTGTCTCGAATAACTATACTTATTAATGTTACTCACCTGTAATGAATTTCATTTTTTCAACAGTCAACTCATACAAACTTTTAACTCTTTTCTTCTGGCAATAAATCAACCTCATAAACCACTTTTAACTCAATATTTATCAACCTGACAGTCATTACCTCTGTACTTCCATCAATTTTCACCGTGTTCATCAAGTAGTAAAAGAAAACTGCTGTTTCTCAAAAATTGACAATCTAAAAATCAAATTTATACTCCTTGAAACTGCCATTTTTCTAACACCCATTCCTGCAAAATAGGATTCACTAATTCAGGAGCTTCATCTTGAGGACAATGACCAACTCCAGGTAAAGGAATAAACTTTTCCACAGTTTTAAACTTAGCAAATTCTTTTCCTAATTCAATATCTTCCCAAGGGTCTTCCTCTCCCCATAAAATTATTGCTGAACAAGGTAATTTAGGTAATAAATCTTCTGCCAAAGGTCCTTGAGAATAACAAGTAAAAGCGACAAAAACATCAACTGCTCCCCGATCTTTTGCAGGTGCTAAGAGTAGATCAATTAATTCATCAGTGACAGCTTCCGAACGTTTATAAGCTTGTAATAAAACTCCCCTGACTGTTTTCTTTGTTGCTAACTGATTAAAAAATATCTGACTTATCCACTTGACTTTAAGCAACTTTTGTACTACAGATGCTCCCTGACTACGATACCAAGGAAGAGTAGACCTTTTCCGTTCGTGCAAAAGTCGCAAAGAACAATTTATAATTCCTACACCCAAAGCAATGTCTGGATTATCAACTGCTGTCTGCATCACGGCAATACAACCAATAGAATTTCCTACCAGAAAAGCAGGGCCTCCGACTATTTCTCTGCAAAAATCAGCAATTTGGGCGCTCCATGTTTCAAACGTATAAGCAATATCTTTACTTGGAGTAGGTTTAGCGGAACCGCCAAAACCTATTAAGTCAATAGCGTAACAGCGACAACTCTCGCCTAGTATGGGAATATTTTTGCGCCAGTGTCCCCAAGAGGCTCCAAAACCATGTACTAATACTACGGGAGGCCCCTCTTCTCCCTGACTTTGGTAGCAAATAGGCCAACCTCGCCATGTCCAATTTTTTGTAGTCATCATTAACTATAGAAAATTTATTTATTACTATTAGGACTTACGGAGTAACACTATATATAGTACATAAAAACTATAACGTTGCATATATGTAGTGTTTATAACTCAAAAATGCGTAATTCCTGACTATTTACTTATAATAATTTTTAAATAGAGGTCAGCATTTAACTATTAGCTATTAGCTTTCAACTCTATTCTGACTAATTAGTATAGCCTTTAAATAAGAAATTAATTCTTAGATATTTAATCTAATTAAACATAAATATTAATTAAAAGCTGTCCTCATAATTTCAAAATTATTCTACAATACTTAACTTACGAAAAAGCTGTTGATGCTTAAGCATTTAGCCTTCAGTTCTCAGCTTTCAGCGTTGGTTAAGTAAAGTTTAAAGTACATATGAAAATCTTAACTATCCATAGTAAATGTTTTTAATACCTTAACAAAAAAAAAGCTGATTGCTGAACGCTAATAGCTATTTTGCTGCGCAAGATGAATACCCAGCATTCCCCAGGAAATGCTTATACCAATTTTATGTAAAGCTGCATATAATTATGAATTAATTAATTTGCTGATCTTGATATACAGTAAACTCTGATGAAAATTTTATTCTATGGAACTTCATCTGAATTTGGTATTACATACTATAGCAATCCTAAATAGGTTCCGACAAATCAAAAAGTAGATAAAAAAGTTGAAACTCCCACCTGTTCAATGTTCCCTGTCCTCTATTCCCTAAAATTCAGTAAGATTTTTGCCAGGAATAAAATAGAATTTCTATACTATTTTTAATCATCTTATTTATTGAAATAAAATGTGTCTAAAAATCAATATTTTTCGTTTTATGCTACCCATAAAACTATAATAAATCACTATAATAATCAAATAAGTTTTTTCTGTTTATAAATTCATTCTAATATCCTAACCTAGTAAAAATGTCAGTAATTTACTCAGATTCAATTATGCCATTTATTGGTTCAGAAATAGAGCCAAACTATAGCACTGCTAAAGCGGCTATTTTACCAATTCCTTATGAAGCAACAACTACTTATAGAAGAGGTTGCGTGAATGGTCCGGCAGCATTATTAGATGCCTCTCAACAGTTAGAATGTTACGATGAAGAATTAGACCGAGAAACAGGTTTAGAAGTTGGTATCTATACTCACGAACCTATCGCCGATACTCGTAATGGTAAAAAAATATCGCCATTAGATATGCTCAAAATAACTGAAGAAACTGTCAAAAAATTAGTGAATGATGGAAAATTTGTGATTGCTATAGGTGGAGAACATAGCATTACTAATGGAATTGTTGAAGCTTATCGCCAAATATATTTTAATGAACCTTTTACTGTAATTCAAATAGATGCTCATGGAGATTTACGATATGAATATGAAGGTTCAATATATAACCATGCTTGCGTAATGCGCAGAATACTGGAAATGGAATTACCAACATTGCAAATCGGTATTCGAGCAATTTGTAAAGAAGAAGCTGATTTAATTAAAGAAAAAAAATTAACTGTTTTTAGAGCAAGAGAAATAGCAACTCAGTCAGATTGGATGGAAAAAGCAATAGCAAGTATTCAGACTAAACGAGTGTTTTTAACAATAGATTTAGATGGAATTGACCCAACATTAATTCCTGGAGTTGGAACTCCAGAACCAGGAGGATTAAATTGGTATTCTTTAACTGTATTTTTGCGGAGAATATTTCAATTACATGAAGTAATAGGTTGTGACATTATGGAATTAGCACCAATTAATGATTCGGTAGTATCTGAGTTTACTGCAGCCAAATTAGTCTATAAACTTATCGGTTATCAAGCATTAGCTCAAGAGTGGTAGAAATATGAGATATTATATTCAATAATTGATAATTGATAATTACCCCTTCTTGAAAGAAGGGGATTGGCGCTCAAAGTAAATTTTTTGGATTTATCCCCTTGTAGAGCGACAGCTCGCGGCACAGCCAAGGGGAGGCTTTAAACCTTAATTGTTGAATGAATAATTAATTATTGACGCTTCTACTCTTAATTATTAATTATTCGGTAAATAATAAGGTGACATTGTTTTTTGAAAAAATATCCTAACTCTCAAGATATTGATGTGTCACAAAAGGTACTTCAACTACTTCTCCTTCCACATTTCCTACTTGCACTTTTAAACCTACTCCTCCTGCTTTGGTTCTGATATAAACTAAACCAAAATAACCATCATTAGTTTCCGTAATACTTGTTAGTTTTCCTACTTTTTCATCCCCAACTTGTACAACAGTTCCTAATTCTGCTTTCCCATTTAAACGCACTCCCCAAAGTCTTTGTTTCACACCTTTATATGTGTTTAAACGAGCAATAGTTTCTTGACCAATATAACAACCTTTTTCCAAAGAAATAGTATTCCATAAACCTGCTTCTAAAGGATTATAATCATCTGTAAGTTCATAGTCTGGTGCGGGGCGACCTTCTTGTATTCTTAGTTTTTCCCACAGGCGATCGCCCATGGGAACTGCTCCTGTTTCTACCAACATTTGCCAAACTTCGGCAGCATTATTCGCAGGTACTATCAAGGTGTATCCTTCTGTTGCTAACCCACTACCGACAGCAACTCGGATTTCTACATTTCCCAGACTCATTAACTGATGACTAGCGTGGGGTGCATCTGGGGGTGTTATACCTGCTAATTTTGCTATCAAGTTTTTGCCTTCTACTCCAATGAGACTAAATATGGCGTATTCACTGCTAATGTCTTTTACTTCTACCTTATCCATAGGAAAAAGATAACGGTCAAACCATTCTACTAACTGTTGACAACGGATGGCAGAAACTAGCAACAAAACAGAATTTTCTGTAACGTGAGCTGTTGCTAAGTCGATGGTACGAGCAGTTGGTGTGACGAAAACTGTCTCACAACCTTGTCCTGGTTTGAGAATATTAAAGTTATTAGTGCTTTGGTTATGGAGAAACCGTAGACGGTCATCGTCTGAAATTTCTATTAGTCCCCAATGTGAGCGATCGCATAGAGCTACTCCCTGTTTTGTTGCTTCTATTGCTTGAGTATCGTTGCCAAAACTAACTGGAATGGTGTCTTGAAAAGTTGCAC
>JBFRWR010000246.1:0-7973 GCA_051439685.1 Trichodesmium sp. | reverse complement strand
CGGGAAAATATTAAGCAGAAATACTTGATTAATTGACTCCTATTGACCATCAAGATTTTCTCCTGTCTCCTGTCTCCTGTCTCCTGTCTCCTTTTTTATACTACGTTTTGAAGTGCGGAATGTAGGTTAAAAAATATTACATTTATTGCTTACAGTAGTTTGTTATTTGATCAACTATAAAGATGATTAGGATTTGGGTATTAGGCAATAGAGAAGAGAGGTTAATCCTAAAGTAAACTTTAATATCTGCAAAACTACTTATAGGAATTACCAAAAATAATTCTTTACTGATATAACACTTGAATCATCAAGTAATTATGAGAATTTATTCAGGTTTTTCAAGATTATTATCTATTTAGTCTACATTATTCCTCTTTTTCCTTTTTTACCGAAAATTTACGGTATAAAGCCTCTCCATTCCTGGAAAAAAAAATTCCTTTTAGCTAATCTTCTTGTTTATCATAAGAGGTAATTATTAATTATTAAACGCTGTTCTACTCCCCTTTTATTTAACTCAATCAAATTTAGAAAAGTTTTGGAGATTTAGTATTATCTATAATTAGTTTTTCCCTTCTTCTGTAGTGATATTAGTTGATCAAATTGCTGTTAGACAGTTGATTGGTAATTATATAGAGAAAATTTGTTCCCAAACTTATGTAAACTTATATGAAGTAGAATTTTAACGATCAACTATGACATATCGTCGGCACTTTATTAACATATTTTTAGCTTTTTGTCTAGCTTTAATAACTTGGTTTAACTTTATTCCGAATGTTTGGGCACTTGGCGGTAAACTACCTGAGTTATACCAACCAGCACCAGAATTTACCCTACCAACAAATACAGGAGATGGAGAAATTTCTTTATCAGATTATCGTGGTGAGTGGGTAGTGCTTTATTTTTACCCTAAAGATTTTACTTCTGGTTGTACAATTGAAGCACGTCGGTTTCAACAAGATTTACCAAAATATATTTCTAGAAATACTCAAATTTTAGGTGTTAGTGCAGATGATATAGACTCTCATGCCGAATTTTGTGACTCTGAAGGTTTAAAGTTTCCATTGTTAGCTGATACTGATGGAAGTGTGAGTAAAGCTTACGGTTCATGGCTCAACTTTTTTTCCATGAGACATACTTTTATTATTGACCCAGATGGAATGTTGCAGGAGATCTTTCTAGGGGTAAGACCACCTATTCATAGTCAAGAAGTTTTGGCAAGTTTGGATGAGTTACAGCAGATTTAATTAATATAGCAGGGAAGAGGGAAGAGGGAACAGTTGGAAAAACACTTCCTAGTCTCAGATTTATAATGACTAATTGTCCTAAGCAATTCTTTCTTAGCTATATCAAATTTTGTAAAATCGTCATTACATTAGAGATGTTTAATTAAACATCTCTATAGCAATCCTATTTGAGTCCTATACAAAATTTTCATGGCTTTTAGGGAACAGGGAACAGGTAAGAATTTCAGTTTTTTTATTTACTTTTTGATTACCCGCAACCTATTTAGGAGTGCTATTCAGAAACGCTATATAATAGTTATTTTCTGAATCAGATACCGTATTTTTTCTTTCCTATTACTGATTCTCTATTCTCTGTACAAACTCTATGATGCTGAACTTACTAAATAAAAGATTATTGTGGTACTTAGCATTACCAATAATTGTCATAAATGGTTGGGCTTTACTCCAAATATTTCAATATTTTGGTCGAATAATTACAATAACTGTATCTGCAACATTACTTTCTTTTCTGCTAGATTACCCAGTCCTTTTTTTAGAGAAATATAGAGTTAAACGCCACCGAGCAGTTATTTTAGTATTCTTAGTAGCATTAGTAATTATATTAGTTTCAGGAGTTATTCTGATTCCCCTATTACTAGAACAACTTACCGGATTTATTGAAAAACTTCCTAGTTGGCTCGAATCGGGAAATCAACAATTAGAATCATTTGACCAATGGGCATTTAAGCGTAAATTACCAATTAATTTAACAGGTTTGACAAACCAATTTACAGAACGTTTATCTTCTCAACTGCAATATATTACAGCAGAAACTCTTAGTTTTATTGTCAATACTTTAGGTAGAATTTTTGACATTTTAATTACTATAATTATTGCTTTTTATCTAATGCTACATGGAGAACGTCTTTGGAATGGAATATTTAATTGGCTGCCTAATCATCTAGAAATTTATATCCGCAAATCATTTAGACAAAACTTTGAAAATTACTTTATTGGTCAAGCAACATTAGCTTGCTTGATGGGTATTTGTATGACCATCGGTTTATTATTTTTAGGAACTCCTTTTGGTTTATTATTTGGCATCGGAATTGGGTTGATGACTTTGGTTCCTTTTGGCACCGCTTCAGGTGTAACTCTCGTCAGTTTATTAATAACTTTGGAAGATTTTTGGTTCGGGATAAAAGTTTTAATTGTCATGGTTTTAATTGAACAAGCAATTGAAAACTTTGTTGCCCCAAGAATATTAGGAGGGTTTACAGGTATCAATCCTGTCTGGATTTTACTTAGTTTATTAATCGGAGCGCAATTATGGGGAGTTTTAGGTTTATTAATTGCTGTTCCTGTTGCAGGATTTGTCAAAAATACTGTAAATTATCTCCGCTACTATGCCAAATTTAATGAACAGAATATTCAACCAGAAAGTCTTAACTAATTTAAGCATTCAGCGGTCAGCTATTACCTATCAGCTTTTTTACTTTTAAGGGAGAAATTGAAGATAATTAAGGTTTGCTGAAAAATTCTTATGGGTGAGGGTAGGGAGTAGGAATACAGGAGAAAACCCACCCCTAACCCCTCCGATGGATGGGAATTCAGGAGAAGTAAGGTATGAGCGAGGAGGCAGTCGGATATTTTATCCCTTGATTTTTCAGCCATGAGTCAACCCAAAATCCTAACTTTTTCAGCTTTAAGGAGCAAAAACCTTGTACTTTTTCCAGACCTAAAACGGCTAAAACCTTTATCTTTTAATGCTTTAATCTTTAATCATTAAGCCCTAATTAGTTCTCGAATTTTCAGAAATGAATAACTTGAGAAAAACCTATAATTCCTGCTAATTTAATCTCAACTTTCATTCTGCAAAAAAAGTTTTCTCTGCTGCTCCGTAGCTCTTAATTTTTGTTCAAGAGTTTCCCAATCTTCTTGTTCAATATATTGAATAACCTGCTCAATTTCCTCCCGAAAAGAGTAGAGCGATCGCAATACCTCTAGACGATTATATTGGGCCATCATCCGGCCTAACTCTGGATTACCCCCTCCCACTCGGCTAGTATCACGGAAACCGGAACTAGCTAACTCTTGTGCTAATTTAACAACAGTAGGATTACTTTCACTCATACAAACAGCAATTAAACTTGCACTGGCCATAACTGGTAAATGAGAAATCCAAGCAACAGCTTGATCGTGTTCATAGGGTTGACAAAAGGCAACTTTACTTTTAAGTAATTTAGCTATTGCCTTAACTTTCTCTACAGACTCTAACGGGGTACTTTGAGTAGGAGTCAGCACATAAGGTCTATCTGCAAATAAACCCGACTGAGCCACTTCAATTCCACTTTCTGCCTTACCAGCCATGGGATGGCCACCTACGAAATTTGGCCAGATATTAGTGGCAGCTTCCACAATCGGTGTCTTAACAGACCCCACATCAGTTAAAATTGTCGTAGGAGAAAGAAAAGGAATAAGTTGCTCTAAAGTAGGAATAATCAAGGCGATGGGAGTACAGATAAATATTACATCAGCAATAGATAATAAAGAAAGTTCCACACTGGCTTGATCGACAACCCCAAGAGCGATCGCCTTCTGACAAGTCTGTTCTCGACGAGATACCCCAAGAACATGATAACCTAGGGGTCTTAAATCTAATCCGATTGAGCCACCAATTAAACCTAATCCAACAATGCCTATATTGATCATAATGAAATGGGGATTATACCAGGGTGCGCCCTAATGATAATCGAAGAACTTCAAGAAAAATATGCTGCCGGTGAAAGAAATTTTACTGACCTCAATCTTTTTGAGGCCAATCTCATCGGTATTAATCTTAGTGGAGCAAATCTTAGCGGAGTCAACCTGAGTGTTGCGAACCTTAGTGGTGCTAATTTAACAGATTCTAATCTGAGTAAAGCTAAACTTAATATTACGAAATTAAATGGGGCGCATCTTAGTGGCACAAACTTAAATGGTGCTGATTTGAATGTAGCTAACTTAGTTTTAGTCAATCTGAAAAAAGCTCAATTAATTGGTGCTAAATTAATCAGGGCTGAGTTGATTAGAGCAGAATTAAGTGAAGCAAATTTGGCTTTAGCTGACTTAAGTGGAGCAAGTCTTGTCGAAGCTACCCTGAGAAAAACTAATCTGAGTGGAGCTAATCTTAAAGGGGCTAACTTACGTTTTGCTTCTCTCGCAGGAGCAAATTTAGTAGAAGCTAATTTGCAGGGAGTAGACCTGAGTAGTGCAGACCTTACTGGTGCAGACCTTAGTGGTGCCGAACTTAGACAAAGTAATCTGACTGGTGCTAATCTCAATGGAGCTGATTTAAGTGGAGCTAATTTACGTTGGGCGACTTTGACTGGCGCTCAACTCAAGTGGGCTAATCTTAGTGATGCCAAACTTAGCGGGGCTGACCTAAGTAGAGCAGATTTATCCCAAAGTAATCTTTTAAATGCTAGCTTAGTTCATACTGATTTATCAAATGCTTGTCTAATTGAAGCAGATTGGATTGGAGTAGATTTAACAGGGGCAACTTTAACGGGAGCCAAAATTTTTGGAGCCTCTCGTCTAGGTATTAAAACACAAGCAGTAACTTGTGAATGGCTGGACTTAAGTCCTAATGGGGATAAAAGCCAAGTTTATTCTCTCAATCCTGTGAAAATTAAACGTTTCTTTCACAAAACTTTGCCCAAAGTTAAGATTATTGTTGATACTGCTTTAGATAGTTCTAGCCATTATGCTTTAGCTGCAACATATTATCAAATTAGTAAGTATTTACCAGAATTAAATCAGCCGCCTTGTATAGAGGTTAATTCTTTTACAACAATTATCTCGTTTCAAATGGATAGTGATGAAAAACTATTTGCTATTGCTTATATAGGGATTATACCTTTTCACGATGCTTATAAAACTCAAGATAATATTATCAATATTATCAAAACACTTAACTCTCAAAATGCCAATTATTTAACTCCTCTAGTCAGCGAAAAAATTAGAAATTTAAGTACAATTTCAACTAAATCAATTAAACAGGTTAATCAAATTAATAAAGACAAAGCATTACTCAAATTTTGCAATGGAATTAATTTCTTTCAGACAGCTACAAAAATAACTTTAATTAATTCAAGTGATCAAATTTTTAATCTTTACCATCATCCTACATTTGGTAAGCGTATAATTAATAAATTTAATAAGAATAGTGAGGTGGAAACTATCATTCAAGTCCCTGAAGTAGAAGCATATTCTGCTAATGTCGTTATGGATTTTATTGATGGTTTTCATAAATCATAAATAAAGTTTCTGTAGAGCAACTAAAAAAAATGGCGTTGGTGAATTAGTCTATGATACTAATCTTAATTATTTAGGAGTCAGGAGTCAGGAGTCAGGAGTCAGGAGGAAAGAAAGAAGAAGAAATAATAGTAGAGGGAGAAAGTTTTTTGTTCGCGCTCTTATCCCAACAAGAAATCATACCTCAAATCACTAACGCCAAAAAAATCAATATAATTAATATCTATATCTATCATAAATTACTACGAAAAACTATAGCGTTTCTGAGACTAATTAATTCATTAATTGATAATTATCTCTAGTGAAAACCATCAGATTGAATATCAAGGAAATATTATAGCAATCGGTGCATAGGTTGTGACAAATTAAAAAGTAAATCAAAAAACTGAAACTCTCGCCTGTTGCCGAAAAAGCAGTAAGATTTTTGACACTAATAAAATAGGACTGCTATATTTCTTTTTTTATCCTTAAAAAGAGATGCTTTATACCTTTATTTTTCGCTAAACCTATCTTGATTTCTATTCTATTCCCTATTCCCTATTCCCTATTCCCTCCCTGTTAAATAATATTTAAAAATATGGATCGAGAAGAAATACTTAAACAATACGCCGCAGGAGAGAAAAATTTTACAGGTATTACTTTGTGTGAAGCAAATCTTAGCAAAGTTAATCTTAATCAAATTAATTTAAGTCAGGCAATATTAAATCTCACGAACTTCAGTGGAGCAAATCTGAGTGAATCTAATCTGAATGGAGCAAAACTAAATGTATCAAGACTTACGAAAATTAATTTAACCAATGCTAAACTGAATGGCGCAAAGCTCAACCTTGCTAACCTGATTCAAGCTAATTTAACTCATGCTGAATTAATTGAATCTAAGTTAATTAGGGCGGAATTAATTCGAGCAAATATGAGTAATGCTAATCTCAAAGGTGCTGATTTAACAGAAGCAGATTTAAGAGAAACTGTATTTAAACAAGCTAACTTACAATCAGTAAATTTAACTTCTGCTCAATTACAAGGTTCTTCTCTAGCTAATGCTAATCTAGAGAGAGCTAATTTACATAGAGCTAATCTGACTAAAGCTGACTTGAGAGGAGTTAACTTTATTAATGCTGAACTAAGACAAACAAATCTATCTCTATCTAATTTGAGTAATGCTAATTTACAAGGAGCAAATCTGAGATGGGTAAATTTAACAGGTGCCAATTTAGCAGGTGCAAATCTCGATTCAGCTATATTAAGTGGAGGGAATTTATATGGAGCAAACTTACATAATTCTAACTTGTCTAATGCGGTTTTAGTTCATGGGGATTTAAGTAAAAGTAACTTAATTCATGTTAGTTGGGAAGGCGCAGATTTAACAGCAGCAAACCTCACAGGTAGCAAACTTTATGGAGTATCAAGATTTAGTATAATTGCTGAAAATATTACTTGTGATTGGGTTGATATGAGTCCCAATGGGGATGGTAGTAAAATTATTAATTTTACCCCGGAAACTTGTAAGATTTTTTTCAATGCTACTCAACCAACTGTAACAATTATAATTGATTCACCTCTAGATTATGATTCTAATTTGAGTTTATCTGCTATTTATCGTCAAATTTATAAACAGTTTAATTTTTTAGGATTACCTCCTAATATAGAAGTTACTTCTAAAAAAACTAAAATATCTTTTGGAGTAAAGAAGGATGAATTGTTATTCCCTGCTGCATACTTAACTATTTATCCATTTAAGATATCTACATTAATTCAGAATTATTTTTTAGAATCAATAGATAAAATCCAACGAGATTACTATAGAAAATTAGATGTGAGAACATTAAATCGTTTTGCAAAAATTAAGATTAGTTTGAATCAAGCTCAAAGAATAATAGAGAAATTAAAAGATATTTATAGTCAATCGCAAATATTGAATTTGAATTTTTTCAAGAATCCTATTCACATTACAATTGTTAATTCAGTAGGAGAATATTTTTGTCTGACTAATAGTTTAGATTATACTCAAGCAATATCTGACTCTTTAATTAAAACAAATTTTAATGAGCAAGAATTATTAAACTCTTTTATAGATAATCAGCAATACGATAAAAATTTAGTTTTATTTGTTAAAAAATTCACTGGATAACAATTTCACTTCTAATTCACTTCTAGTAATTATCCGACTATAAAAAAATCGGCGTTGCTGAATAAATGTATAGCAATTCCTAAAAAGCGTGAGGTACAAAATTCCTTTCTTTTGAGAGTAGGGAGTAGGGAAGATGGGGAAATCGGGAATAGCAAATCAGAAAAACAACTGTACCTCACCCTTCTTGAGAAACCCTATGTGATAATTATTGCTCTGCTGATTAAATCTAAAAGTCTTTATCTGTAAAGGTTATAGTCTTTTTTCATCCAGAAAAAGTGCAACAATTCTTGCTCAAACTATCAAAAAGTCAGGATTTTAGGCAAACC
>JBFRWR010000245.1:0-9981 GCA_051439685.1 Trichodesmium sp. | reverse complement strand
TTCCTGACACAAATTATATGGTTTACAGATTTATGGTTGAAAATGTAGTAGAAGTTCAAAGAACCCTGGCTTTATTCATAAAAAAAACTAGAAGCTGAGTGCTGACTGCTAATAGCTGAATGCTTACAATTATCAATTATCCATTATTAAAGGATATTTATTCAGGAATTAGATTGGAATCAAAATTAGTTGACAGTTTACAAGTTGCTCGAAAAAAATAGACTGCTTGCATAAGTCAGGGAATAGGGAATGAAATTGTTGATTTCATATCTTGAATTTATTTCATTTGTTATTTTGGGAGATGTCTAATATATTGGAGTGTTTTTTTGCATAAATAATTTACTGGTAAGCATTTAGCCGTCAGCTAGCCTCTTTTCCTACGGAATGCTTACATTTAGTGAATAATCAAACAAGACAAATTATTAATAATTAACGTACAAATATAGGTGATTTTTCAGATAAATAATTTTTCAACTCGCTGATTAAATCTTCATTACTTCTATGAGCTTCCCAAATTCCAGAATTAAATCTATTTATTCGCCATTCTCCTTGCATAAAATTTTCATCTTCAGAAATAGTACCAACATAATTAATAACGTATTGTGAAGTAGTAAGATAGGACTTTGTAAAACTAATATTCCTGCCAATAACTTCACCGCTTAATCTTGCTTCTCCTAAATAATTATCATCTAATATATTGCCACTCAAAGTATTGCCACTCTGAATTAAGGTTGCTTCAAATCTTGTAGGATTTCCTTGTTGCCAATAAGTACCTAGCCAAGTTCCAGTTAAATTTGCCATTAGACCTAAATTTGTTTTTAATTCAAAACTGAAAATTTCTAAAATAATTAAGGTATAAACTAAATATTAATTTATTATAGATCATATTTTGATAGTTCGAGCAAGCCTATGTCTATGAACAAGTTATAGAAAAAAAATATGTATTTATTTCACTATTTTTGTTAGGGTTCAGCA
Organism: Trichodesmium sp.; assembly: GCA_051439685.1. Taxonomy (GTDB): domain Bacteria; phylum Cyanobacteriota; class Cyanobacteriia; order Cyanobacteriales; family Microcoleaceae; genus Trichodesmium. Next base: position 9,006 of record JBFRWR010000245.1, on the reverse strand, counting down.
CTCTGTTAATAGCTATTATATTCTGAGATATATCTATAATTTCCTCCCATAAATTATCTGGGTTAATAACTCAGATTTATGGTTAACAATCTAGTATAATTTCAAATAAAGCTTGCTTCATTTATTAAAAAAATATGAGTTAACTTCTAAATGCTAATAGCTATTTGCTTAAGCTTTTTCCCTGTTATGATGTCTACATCTTTAGTTATTTTCAAATAATCAAAGTTAAGGTTTTATTTATTGGCTAAATTAACCAATTAAATTTACAGGAATATTTTTCCTAAATAATTGTTGATGTGATTTTTAATTGAATTGTCAACAGTTAACACCTACAAGTCAGAAAAAAATAATAGGGGGTTATGGCCAAAATAATCTATAGCAATCCGCCCATAGGTTGCGGGTAATTAAAAAGTAAATAAAAAACTTGAAACTCCTACCTATTCCCTATTCCCTATTCCCAGTTAAGTGTTCCCTAAAAAGCAGTAAGATTTTTGCCACGAATAAAATAGGATTGCTATATATAGACTTAAGTACAGAAATAGTTATACTCAGTTCTAATATCCATAATCAACTGAGACCTTAATCAAATTTTATATTCTCTTATCTAGTAAAATATTATAAAATCATGGAAGATAAATCAGATTGTCTAATTTAGCCCTCGTGGCAACCAATAATCTTAACTATAAAAAAATAGAAAATTTCAAATCATCTTTAATTTTAAACCATTGGTAAAAAATGAGCAGAAACAAACAACTATTAAATCAACATAAACATTCTCCTGAACCACAACCAAATGATTTTTTTAAATTATTTAGCCAGTCACCAGTGGGTAAGTCAACTTGGAATTGGATTTTAACTCGTCCTAGTTCTAAAACAAGCCAACTTTTTTTCCCTCTATCTAAAGGAGCAGGTTTAACAACAGATTATGAACCATTATTTTTATTAAAAATGTCTCCTGGGAAAAGTTGCGATTTAGAAACTTCTGTCAAAGTTAGTGCTAAAGCTGGAGTTTTTATTACAAAAATAGGTTCGATTTCTATTGCACCACTATATATACTTTTCGAGTTATCAGGAAATGATTATATTTATCAAGTTTGGATTAATCATTATGGGGGAGATATTTTGCCTTCTCCTTTATATAAACTGGAAAAAATGCCCTATTTAACTCTATTGTTAATGGAAGATAAATCTGAGCCAGAAAGAGTTTTAAAAATTGACAATCAAATAGATTGGTCACGTTTAATAGCCAAAGTTGAATCAGTTAAACCTTGGAATTTAGAAGCTTTTAATCAACTAAGATCTAGAGGATATTCTGCTGATGAATTGTGGAATAGAACAACACAAGAAGAAGTTATCAAAACAACTGTAGCTAAGTTAAATGATCGTTTTAGAAATGGGGATAAAAGTTTGGGAGAATATAGAATGAGTCGGCAAGTCTTAGCATTGCCGAGAAAAAAACAAAAGGAATTATTTAAAGAGATTCAAGAATTTTCAGCTTTTACGCCGGAAAATGACCCTAAAGGTGAACATAATATGGGTAATGTCACAATAGATGGTGTGCAATATACTTGGAAAATTGACTATCTGGATACAAGCATGATTATGTTGTCAGATGCACCGGAAGATATTAATAGAACTACTAGAGTATTATTAGTTATTCGCTCTGATGAATATTAATTAGCCTACTTTATGATTATAAAATTAGGTGTTCATTAATGGATAATTGATAATGGATAATTACCTCTGGTTAAAACCGTTACGGAATTGAATATCAGGAAATATTATTTCTTTTTTTTTTTCTATCCAACGGGAGGCTTCAAGGCGCGAATTATTTACTTGTTAATTATTAATTATTAATAATTCGGTAAGTAGATATTTATTGGGTAAATTACTTTGGTTTTTATCAAAAATATGTCTAATTTTTTAATACAGTTTGTCTGCTAGGGATGAAGATTATATTTTGGGGAATCAATCAATTTATTTTACTCAATATTTATTATCCAATCGTCAAAAAAATATCAGAAAAAACAAGATAATAAAAAAACATTAAGTTATCAATAAAATTCAGGAGAAATTATAGTGATTTTTGGCAAAGCAACAACAATAGGAACTAAGTCTTATGCTCAATCTTATCAGACAAAATGCACCCCTCAACACTTTCGAGAATTTAATAATTTAACTGCAAGTTCAATAGGTATTGGTACATATCTAGGTTCATCAGATACGACAACAGATAATTTAGTCACTGAAGCAATTATTAAATCAGTAAAAAGTGGCATAAATTTAATAGATACTGCGATTAATTATCGGTCTCAACACGGTGAAAAAAGTGTCAAAGAATCTCTACTTCAATTAATAGAATCAGAAACAGTATCGCGATCAGAATTAATAATTTGTTCTAAAGGAGGTTTTATTCCTAACCGAGAAAGAGAAAAGTGGTTTAAACAAGAATATGTCAACAATTCCCAATTTAATATTCAGATATCAGATATGGTGGCAGAAATTCATTGTATGCACCCAGAATATATTGAAGATCAACTAGAACGGAGTTTAACAAATTTAGGAATAGAAACTATTGATATTTATTACTTACATAACCCAGAAACTCAACTAGGAATTATTCCTCCAGATGAATTTTATCATCGTCTCAAAGCTGTTTTTTCCGTGCTAGAAAAAGCTGCTGATGCTGGAAAAATAACTGCCTATGGAATAGCGACTTGGCAGGGTTTTCGAGTACCACCAACAGATACTAAACATATTAATTTAGCTAAAGCAAAATCTATTGCTGAGGAAATAGCAGGAGGAACAGGCGATCGCTTCCAATTTATACAACTACCAGTTAACCTAGCTATGACAGAAGCAATTTTTACCCCGACTCAACTTGTAAATGATCAAATGTTACCTGCTATTACTGCGGCAAAGCAATTAGGTATTAATGCGATCGCTAGTGCTTCTATTGCTCAGGCTAAAAATCTTCAGCAACTTCCTCCTAAAGTTATGACTGCTCTGGGCGAACATCTGAAAACGGATGCAATACGCGCTCTGCAATATACTCGCAGTGTACCTGGTTTATGCTCTGCTTTGGTAGGGATGAAATCTCCTGCTCATGTAGCAGAAAATTTGACATTAACCAACATTCCTCCATTAGATACTTCCTACTTTACTCAGTTAATAGGCTGAGTAAGGGTAGGAGTCAGGAGACAGGAGACAGGAGACAGGAGACAGGAGACAGGAGACAGGAGACAGGAGACATGGGAATTATATGAGGAGGCAGGAGGAAGAATAGTAAGAGTGATTTTTCTCCCATAATCTGCCCAAAATACTAAATTTTTGAACATGAGGGGTCAAACAGCTAGCACTTTTTGATACCTCAAAAGGCACTTACCTTTATCTGCAAATGCTTTGATATTTATGAGCGCAAGCCCTAAATACAATTTACCCTCTGTAGGGGTTTGGTGACCAAACCCCTACAAACCATTAGTTTTAATTATGCCTGACGAAGCGGTATATTACTCAGAAGCCAACGGATTTGATATTAAGATGAAAAGATAGATAATTTACCTACACTAAAAGGAAATGAGTCAGTGTAGGTTTCTAATATCTGTTGAAGAAGCTAAATTTACACTAGGGCTTAAATCTATAACTTACTTAAAAAATACTTTCTCTAAGTTTCTAGTCGAGCAACTACAAAGATATTTTCTGTCGAGGTCTATAGTGAGAATATATTTGATAAATATAGTAAAATTTATGAGGATGCGATAGTTATACCTAATTTTCAGATATTGATGTATTGATAAAAATTAGCCAGATTTTTTTCTGACTTTGGCTTTATATTATCCAAAAAAAAAGTAGTTCACCGCAACGCCGTCTTACCTCAGCTTTTGACCTGGATAATACCAGGTGGGTATCTCGGCCCGAGTTTAAAGTTTCTGGGTACAAGCCCAGTTTACTGCCACTCAAACATCTAGATTCCCAATGTTTTTTGATTTGTAGGTCAAAAAAACATTATTGGCAGTCACCAACGTCGCAGTAGAACCTACGAACTATTATAACGATTATTTTTTAAATGTCATCCCCTTGAGGAAATTAAATATTCAAAATTTAAAGGTTATCAGCTTGGTCTTAAACAAAATTTAGAGATGCTTTGCATAAGTCCTAATGTTAGACCTTAACTATAGCTAAGAAAGAATTGGTCTGGACAGAGACTGATGATAAATCTCTGAGACTAGGAAATATTTTTCTAACTGTTCCCTCTAACTTTTTCCTGCTGTATACCAAATATTTTCTATCTGACTAGCGATCGCCTCAGCCTCCCGGTGCATAGTTTCATAATTTTTTTCATTTAGCAAAACTGTCACATGGCCTAATTTGCGACCTGGACGGGATTCTGTTTTCCCATACCAGCAAACTGAGGCATTAGGAATTTCATCTAATAGTTGTCTTTTTGTCAAGTAGTGATTTTCCCCAAATTCATAACCTAACAAATTTACCATTACCGCACCCTGGGATTTGAGATTAGTATTACCTAAAGGTAATCCACAAACTGCCCGTAAATGTTGTTCAAATTGGGAAGTCTCACAAGCATCCAAAGTGTAATGACCAGAGTTATGAGTTCTCGGAGCAATTTCGTTAATCAAAACTTTATTGTCTTTAGTTATAAACATTTCAATACCAAATACTCCTACAACTTCTAAACTATTGAGAAGAGAATGAGCGATCGCCTCAATTTGTGGTACTAATTCTAAATTTTTATCAGGTACAAAAACTCTACGACAAACTTGATTTTCTTGTTGAGTTTCTACCACGGGATAAACTTTTATTTCCCCAGTAATTGAACGAGCAGCAATAACAGCAACTTCCCGGTCAAAAGGAATAAATTCTTGTATAAAAAAGTCATAATTTCCCTGAGATTTGAAACTGTCAATATCTTTAACAATAAAAGTACCTTGACCATCATAACCATGACGACGAGCTTTCAATACTAGGGGGAAAGATAAAGCTTCAATTTCTATTCCCCACTGCCAAAAGTTAGGAACAGGTAAATCTAAATGTCGTAAATAACATAACTGTTCATATTTATCTAGTAAAGGTTTTAATACAGATAAACTAGGACGAAAAATTCCATCCTTTTTAGCCAAAGGTAATAACTCATCTAGATTAATAAATTCATTCTCAAAAGTAATTACATCACAACGATTTGCTAACTCAGAAGTTGCCTGAGCATCATCAATTTCTGCCAAAATAATATCTTTGGCAATAGATACTGCCGGATCATTTTGATGAGGAGTTTGAATAATTAAATCTACCCCGAATTTTTTGGCAGCATCGGTCATCATCCATGCTAATTGACCTCCACCAATAACACCAACTTTTTTAATTTTCTTGGGTTGGTTTTGACTAATTTCAGTGTTTTTCATTTTTTCGATAAATTCAATTGCAATCTTTGTATTTTATCAACAAAAAAATCCTTTTTTGTAAGGATTCAGCCGGAAGTTATCAGCCATTAACTGATATAGCAATGCTATTTTATTCATATCAAAAATATTACTGCTTTTTAGGCAACAGTCAACAGGTGGAAGTTTCTGTTTTTTTATTTACTTTTGGATTTGTTACGACCTATGCGCGGATTGCTATATTCATAACTTAATCTGAATAATGATAATTTAAAAAATATTCAAAAGAGTATGAGTAATATAAATTTCTATTACTAAATCTGGTGGTTGAATCTCGGCTAAATCATTTTTTTTGTAAGTATTTTATGCGGAATGCTGCGCATTAATTTCGCGCAGCGTCAATGTTGGGGATAGGATTCCGTTAGGGAATTTGTGCTTTAGTAAAACAGCCGTCAGCTAGCCTCATTTGGAAGAACTAGGTTAATAGCAATTAGCTTCAGATATGTAGGAAGTTAGATGGCAATATTGAAACAATAAAATATTTACTTACCCAAAGTTTAAAGCACATATAAAAAGTTTAAGTATCCATAGTAAATTTGCTAGAATACCTTAAAAAAAAGCTAATTGCTGTTTTCCTAACAGACAACTACGTTTTTCATGTCGCGAAGCATTTTATGTCGGCTCTTAGCCGAAAACGCTGGGCGAGATGAATGCGCATCATTCGGGAACGAAAATACTAATAGCTAAATGCTTATAGCATTTCCCAAAGTCATGCTCTACAGTTATATTTTTGTCTTTTTGTTCCCTGTTCCCAGTTAAGTGTTCCCTCAAATCTAAAATTTTGTACCTCACGCTTTTTGGGAATTGCTATATAGAATAAATTTATTAACTTGACTACTTTTATATACCGTAAACTCTAATTAAAATTTTATTTTTAGTATTAATCATCTTTTTTTCTACCAACCCATTTTGTTCCCATTTCAGTCATAGCTGAAAATACTAGATAAAGAATCAAAAGACTTACACCAATGAGAAATGGTATTAAATCATCTGGCATTTGTTAACCCCCTAGTCAATTTTCCTCCAAAATGGTAACATAAACAGCGTTTAACTAGACGACATCAAATGCGAAAGTTTGTGTCAGTAGTATCCCTATCTAACTCTAAGATAATAACTATGCCCATTATCAACTTTATTCTAATTTTTATTGTGCCTCTAATTGTTATTGGTTTGATTATTTGGTACTTCTATCTCGATCCCAAAATAAGTATGTTTGATGATCATAGAAGGGTAAAAAACTTTCGTAGTATGGATAGAGTTTTTCCTAGTAAAATTATCCATTGTGCTACCCAACCTTATATTTTTCAGGAAGATTGGCGCGACCTAAATATATCCTATCAATTTCAGGGTGAAACTCGGAAAATGGTAGATTTTTTACAACGGACAGGTAATACAGGAATTTTAATAGTTAAAGATGATTTTATTATTTATGAAAAGTATTCTCAAGGTTATACAAAGTTTGATAAAAAAACTTCTTGGTCGGTGGCAAAATGTTTTATTTCTGCCTTGATTGGAATTGCTATTAGTGAGGGTTATATTGAAAATATTAATGACCCAATTACTCAATATATGCCAGAGTTAAAAGAATCAGGATATAACAATGTACCAATTAAACATATTTTGCAAATGTCTTCTGGGATAAAGTTTAGTGAAGCTTATGAAGATAAAAAATCTGATATTAACGAACTTTTATATAAGTTATTTTTGTATATGCAGCCGATGGAGAAGGTCATTTTAAATTATCCTTCTAAATTTCCTTCAGGAGATGATTTTGAATATGTGAGTTTGAATACTCAGATATTAGGTTTATTGTTGCGACGGGTAACTAGACAAGATATTGTTAGTTATTTGGAAAAGAAATTATGGCAACCAATGGGAGCAGAATCTGATGCTTATTGGTTAACAGATAATTATGGAACTGAAGTAACTTTTTGTGGGATGAATTGTACTTTGAGAGATTATGCAAAATTTGGTTTAGTTTATCTACACAATGGATATTTTAACGGGCAACAAATTATTCCTGAAAGTTGGGTTAAAGACTCAACAATACCTGATAGTCCGCACTTACAACCAGGAGCAACAGATGAGCTATATTTTAAATGGGGTTATCAATATCATTGGTGGATTCCTGAAGGTTCAACAGGTGATTATTGCGCTACTGGTGCTTGGGGACAATACATTTATATTAATCCAGAAAAGAATTTTGTTGGGGTAAAAACTGGTTCTAGTAATAGTATTTTGAGAAGTATTGATGATGTGGAAACAATTGCTTTATTTCGAGCGATCGCTGATGAGTTAGATTAATATTTATTAGATTAGGTTTTAGGTTTGAATAGTTTGGATGAAATTAGGAGTTGCTACGTCTAATTGAGTCTTAATTGATAAATATGAATATTAGACAATATACAACTTATCCTAATATTTCCTATTTCTTACTTCTTCTATAGCAATCCACCTTTATGTCGTCACAAATCAAAAAGGAAATAAAAAAACTGAAACTCTCACCTGTTGCCTAAAAAGCAGTAATATTTTTGAAGGGAATAAAATAGGATTGCTATATACTAATTCTCATGCTGCAAAATTCTTTTGTTTTTGGAAGTAGGAAATAAGGAATTTCATTAATTGATAATTGATAATTGATAATTGATAATTACCTCTCCCTAAAAGGTAGAGGATTGACCAATAAGGAAAAGATTTATTTCTCTTGGTAGATTAGATATGGCGTTGTGCGGAACGCTAAACGACCGCTTTTTTCCCCTTGAAAGGGGAGGCTTCAAGGTGTGAATTATCTAATTATCTAATTATTTAATTATTTAATTGCTTAATTATTAATTATTTCGGTAAAGGAAGAAACACTACTATACTTCAGTAACTTGAGAAACAATATAATTTTTATTTATATTTATAAGGCTTTGAATTTTAAAATTTTCAACTTTGTCAGAGATTGATGACGAAATTGAAGAAAAAATTTTCCCATTCTCTAACGAAGTTTCAATATTTTTAGCGTCTTGCCTCTGTTCTGGAATCATCTAAATGGTACAATAATCCTACGGAGTGTTGTTGCTTTAAAGAATTTTGAGCTTGGAAATACCTATAGTTTCGTTGTTTTGAGAGGCGATCGCCCTTAACTTACTTTTGCATGAATGACTAATTTTCCTCTCTTCATTTTTTGACTGGTTGATAGATTCACTATTTTATGGTATGTGAATTTCTCTATAGTTTTTAGATGGGCAACTATCAGAACTAAATCTACGAACCTCAACAATTTGGCATTTTTATTGATTTAAAAGTCAAGAGCATGGGCGAGTTGACCCAACTAAATAGATACTATCACAATTTTAGAGAGAATCCAAGACAAAATACCTTTTTTAACTAATTTTTGTTGAGAGCTTCACAGAATGAAATTTACCTCTACTAAGGATAGGCTTCTATAGAACCCCTGAGTGGCTCTATAAAATTAGCTGGAGAGATGGGGAGATGATGAAGCAAGGGGCTATTTTTATACTTTTTTCCCTATTCTATTTGACCGAAATTATGACTCCCAACTCCTGGC
>JBFRWR010000244.1:0-5805 GCA_051439685.1 Trichodesmium sp. | reverse complement strand
TTAGCAGGGGTTGAACATTTAGGTAGTGACTTAGCATATCGTCAATCTTTTCTCAAAGGAGAAGTAGATATAGATATCAGTCCTATTGAATATCTTAGTCGCCCATCAGACCTCACATTTTTATTAGATGAACTGGAAAATTTAGTCAAAACTGACTCCTATTGGCAATCTAAAATAGACTTAGAAAAAGTCGGTGCATTAGGAAATTCTTTTGGTGCTACTACAGTCTTATCTTTAGGGGGGGCTAATATTAATTTGCCTAGACTAAATCAAGAATGTGACCCGAAAAAATTGAGCTTAAATGTATCGGTATTGTTGCAATGTCGTGCAGGTTATTTACCACCTTCAAACTATGAGTTAAGAGACCCTCGTGTTAAGGCAGTTTTTGCTTATTTTCCCTTAACAAGTGTAGTTTTCGGACCTGAAGAAATGAGGAATATTTCTATTCCGACTTTACTTATGGGAGGTAGTCACGATATTCTAACTCCAGGGATAGAAGAAGATGTTCATCCTTTTATTTGGATGGATAATAATCCAGATAAATATTTGGCTTTTTTGGTTCCAGGAACTCATTTTTCTACTAGCACTTTAATACCTGGTTTGCCAGAAGTATTACAAGGTCCGACACCAGAAGTCGGACAATATTATTTAAAGAATTTAAGTGTGGCTTTCTTTAAAAAATATCTAGATAATCAATCAGAATACGAACCATATTTAACTGCCTCTTATGGGAAAGTTATGAATAAAGATTCCCTAAATTTGAATTTAATTCAATCTTTAACTGCACAACAATTAATAACTGCTTATGGTAGTTCTCCCCCTAAACCAATTATTCCTCCACCTATTACTGCAAAAGTTCCTCAACGACAAGAAACTATATTAGAAGAAATACAAAGAACTGGAGTAATGAAAGTAGCAATGAGACGAGATGCTACTCCTTTTGGCTATGTTGATAAAACGGGAGAATGGGCTGGTTATTGTGAAGATATTATTGATGCTTTTGCTCAAAATATTGCTCAGGAATTAAATATTTCAACTGGTGTTAAAGTCATAGAAATTGTCTCTACTCTAGAAAACAGATTTCAATTAGTTCAAAATGGAATTGTACATTTAGAATGCGGTCCGAATACGATTAGGGATGATGTTAGAGGTGTGGCTTTTTCTAATCCTTTCTTTGTCACAGGAACTCATTTTTTAGCTAAAAAAGAAACACAAATAAATCCTGATGGTAATTTAGCAGGAATTAAAACAGGTGTATTGAGAAATACTACTACAGAAAATTTTATTCAAACAGAATATCCTGACTCTAAAGCGATTTATTTTGAAGGTAGTCAAGGTATTAATCAGGCAATAAAATCTTTGGCTAAAGGAGAAATTGAAATGTTGGCTAATGATGGAATTTTATCGGTTGGTGAAGTAGTCAGACAAAATCTGGATATTAGTAATTATAAGTTAGTGCCAGAAGAACCTTTAACTTGTGATTTTTATGGGATAATTATTCCGAACAATGACTCTGAATGGCAAACTAAAATTAATTCTTTTCTTGATGGTGAAAAATCTCAACCTATTGATGAAAAATGGTTTAAAGATTTATTCCCTTATCAGTTAGAAGGGTTAGATTTTTGTGTTAATCAAAGAAAATAATTGGTAAGCAAACAGCACTCAGCTATCAGCTATCAGCCATTAATTCGTCCTGTTTGGAAAGAGGAATTAGTCTGATGGCGAGAATTAAAAGTCCGAGACGAAAAAGGTAATCAGCTAATATTAGTAGTTGCTTTATTCTTTACGAAAATACGAAAAGCTGTTTGCGGAGCATTCCGGAACGGAAATGCTTACAATAGTTGAATCATAAAATAGGTTGTTTAGCAATCCTAAATAACCAGTAATATTTTCTCGTAGGGGTTTGGTCTCCAAACCCAACCTAAAAAAGTATTTTTCAAGCATAACCCTAAAATTTTTTCTCAGAAATATTGTGGAATTAGTATATAGTAATCCTCAATAGTTTGTGATAAATTCAAAAGTAAATAAAAAAGTTGAAAGTCCCACCTTTTGACTGTTCCCTATTCCCTAAAAAGCAGTAATATTTTTGCCACAAATATGCGGAGGATTCCTATAGTTATTTAGGAGATATAGCATTTATCATAAAGATGAGGTACAGTTACGATCCCCCTAAATCCCCCTTTTCAAGGGGGACTTTGAAGACTCCCCCCTTTTTAAGGGGGGCTGGGGGGATCTAAAACTGTATCTCACCAATTTCAGAAACGCTATATAGCATTTCCTAAAGTCATCAAGTACAGTTATATTTTTGTCTTTTTGTTCCCTGTTCCCTGTTCCCTCAAACCTAAAATTTTGTACCTCACACTTTTTGGGAATTGCTATATAGCAGATTCCGAAATTATGAGGTACAAATATATTCTAAAAGCTTTGTAGCACAGGCATCTTTCCTGTTAAAATCCCACCTCACGGAGTAGAAATACGCTGTAAAAAATAAGAGAAAAAAAATTAATATCTCGCTCAGAGAATTGGTGATAAAAAATTATTTGTTTGTAGTTTTATTTTAGCTATAGAGACATACAAAAAATCATAAGTAAATAAAGTATAGCGTTTCTCAAATTGCTGAGATATAGTTTTTTTATGATTTTATACTTCCCATTTCCCGATCTTATATCATGTCCGGATGATTAGATATAAATAAAATATTTGGTTTGGAGAGGATATATTTTAATTTCTCCCCTACTCCCCTACTATTTTAATTATAAGTGTTCAACCGGACATGGTATTACTACTCCCTACTCTCTCCTCCCTACTCCCTAAAACAAAGGAATTTTGTACTGCACCATTATGGGAATTGCTACACAGATATAGCAATTATATTTAAGTTGTAGCGAGGGGGAAGTTAGGAATTAGCAACCATAGTTTTAATAATTTTCAGTTAAAATAAACTGTTATCAAAATTGTCATAACTAATGCACAAATTTCTATATTAACAATTAAATTTTCGTAAGCATTCAGCTATTAGCATTCAGCTTTCAGCTTTTCGTATTTTCGTACAGAATAAAGCAACTACTAAGATTAGCTGATTACCTTTTTAGTATCAGACTTTTAATTCTCGCCATCAGACTAATTCCTCTTTCCAAACAGGACGAATTAATGGCTGATAGCTGATAGCTGAGTGCTGAATGCTTACAAATTTTCCCTATCTTCTATCTTTTCCAAATGGAGTTTGATATATTTTGGGGCTAGAGCAAAACTACAAGCAGAATTATAATTCTTTAATCTCACATAATTTCATCTAGAGCAGATTCCCGGTTAATGTGGTAAAATTAACACGGTAAATACTTTTTGCTTGTCACCTATTCTACTGACCATCTTCCCTATTTTATAAAAATAATAAATCTATTCAAAAATCTAATTTATTGTCTGCCAAAAATATGAGTTATTGTTATAATCCTGCCTGCCAAAAACCCCAAAATCCAGACAAAAATAAATTTTGCCAAAGTTGCGGTGCAAAACTTATACTCAGAGAACATTATCGTCTCATCAAAACAATAGGAATAGGCACATTTAGCAGAACATTTTTAGCAGTCGATCTAGATATTCCCTCACAACCACTATCCGTAATTAAACAATTTTTACCCATAGGAAACTCTGGCAAAAATGCAGCACAAAATCTCACAGAAATTGAAAAAGCATCAACATCATTTCATCGAGAAGCATTACAACTAGATAAATTAGGTAAACATCCCCAAATTCCTAGTTTATTAGCCTACTTTATCGTCTCATCCTATCAATACTTAGTTCAAGAATATATAGAAGGAAAAAATCTCGCTCAAGAATTAAAAGAACAGGGAACATTTGACGAACAAAAAATTAGAAAATTCCTGATAGAAATACTGCCAGTTTTGCAATTTATTCACAAAAATAAAGTCATTCATCGCGATCTTAAACCAGCAAATATTATTCGTCGCGGTGCTGATGAAACTGGTTATGAATGGAGCGGTAATTTATGTTTAGTTGGTTTCGGCGCTGCCAAAGAAATTTCCACTGACGCGACTATCAAAAGTGCTACTGTTATCGGTTCCCCAGAATATACCGCTCCAGAACAATTAATGGGTCAACCCGTATTTGCTAGCGATATCTATAGTTTAGGTGTTGTCTGTATTCAATTAATGACTCAATTAGACCCCTTCGATCTGCGTCATGGTGACGAATGGTTATGGGAACAACATTTATCCAGACCAGTTAGTACATCCTTGAGTCAGATTATTAATAAAATGCTGCAAGTATCCCTACAACAACGTTATCATTCAGCAGAAGCAGTCTTAAAAGATTTAATGCAAACATCAGGAAGTTCTTGGGAAGCGTTAGAAAGTTTAGAAAATCATGGTGACAAAGTGAGAACTGTAGCGTTTGGTATTGACAGTCAAACTGTTGTAAGTGGTGGCGAGGATAATAGTATAAAAGTCTGGACTCTAGGAAGTGGTAGTGAACCTCGAACTTTGGGAGGTTGGATGTTCGGTCATTCTGGATGGGTTCAGGCGATCGCCTTTAGTCCCGACGGTCAGACATTAGTTAGCGGAAGTAATGACGGAACAGTAAAGGTTTGGAATTTGGGTACTGGGAAATTAGTGCGCACTTTAGGCGGTTGGTTCGGTCAAGACTGGGGTGCTGTTCAGGCGATCGCTATTAGTCAGGACGGACAAATATTGGCAAGTGGTCACGGTGATAAGACTGTAAAAGTTTGGTATCTCAATAGTGGTAAAATGCGCGGTTTTTTGAAAGGTCATACTGCTTGGGTAGAGTCAGTTGCTATTAGTCAGGACGGACAAATATTGGCGAGTGGGAGCGGGGATAAAACGATTAAGTTATGGGATGTGGGAACAGGAAAATTGTTATTGACTTTAACTGGTCATACTGATGTAGTCAAGAGCGTGGCGATCGCTCCCGACGGTCAGATATTAGCGAGTGGAAGTAGTGATAATACTGTGAGGTTATGGCAGTTAGCAACGGGAGACTTATTAGGAATATTAGAACATCCCGATGGAGTAAATGAGGTGGCGATGAGTCCTGATGGTTTAATGTTAGCAAGTGGGTGTCGGGATGGAAACTTGTATTTATGGAATCCTTATACTATGGAGGAAGTAGGAATATTGACTCAAGAAACGGTAGTCAATGGGGTAATATTTAGTATGGATGGTCAGATGTTGGCAGCGGGTTGTGGGGATGGGAGTATTGGTGTGTGGCGGAAGTTGAGTTAGGGGAGACGCGGAGATACGGAGACGCGGAGACATGGAGACGCGGAGATACGGAGACGCGGAGACATGGAGACGCGGGGACGCGGGGACACGGAGACGCGGAGACATGGGGACGCGGAGACGCGGGGACGCGGGGACACGGAGATACGGAGATACGGAGACATGGAGACGCGGAGACGCGGGGACGCGGAGACATGGGGACGCGGAGATACGGAGACGCGGAGATACGGAGACACGGAGACATGGAGACGCGGAGACGCGGAGATACGGAGACGCGGAGACATGGAGACGCGGGGACGCGGGGACACGGAGACGCGGAGACATGGGGACGCGGAGACGCGGGGACGCGGAGACACGGAGAAAGAAAGGATTTGAATCCCATGATTTTTTTCAATATTTTTTCTTCCTTGTAATAGCTGACAGCTAATATCAAATCCGGTTGAATAGTTATTGTATAGTCGGGAGTAGGGGAGTAGGGGAGTAGGGGAGTAGGGGAGTAGGGGAGTAGGGGAGATTGAATACTGAAAATTATAGAATTATCAACATATAC
>JBFRWR010000243.1:0-3948 GCA_051439685.1 Trichodesmium sp. | reverse complement strand
ATTGATAATTGATAATGGATAATTGATAATTACAAGATGGTTTTAACCGTTACGGAATTGAAGATCGGGAAATTCAAGAGCACTTTTTTTCCCTATCCAAGGGGAGGCTTCAAGGCGCGAATTATTTAATAATTAATAATTAATAATTAATAATTAATAATTGGGTAAAGAGGCTAACTGATAACGTAGTTCCTCTGTTTGCCTAGCATTCCGCAGGAAAAGAGGCTAGGGTAGCTCAGACCCAGGAGGCTAAGTGAAATAAATGACCCTATTCCCAGTGGCAATATTTTGGACACTAATCAAATACGATTGGTACATATCTCATCTCAAATCTGATTGAATACTTAGGGTTTGCTGATGGAAATTCTTTTTGCTGAGGTAGGAAATAGAGAATAGGGAATAGGGAGTAGAGGAAAGAATTGATAATTTATAAACGATAATTAATTTGATTTTTGATTATCGGAGATATCTATATAGAACCCATTTGGGAACTATTAGACATCTACAGAAAAGAGGGAGTAGGGAATAGGGAATAGGGAGTAGGGAACCCACTCCTAACCTCTCTTGGGAGGATAGTAATTGATGATTTATGTCTGACAATTGATTTACTGTGTTATTATCGGATATCTTTTTATTATGTACTTATATCAAATCCCCTCGGGTTCGGCATAACAAAACTTTCATCTTCATATAAGCGTGTAAATCTTTATAAATTCTCTTTCCTCCTGACTCCTTGACAAAGATACTTTTAGGGGTTCTATAACCGGGTTCTATATCAGAACATTTACTAAATCCTATGATAAATATAAATCTTAATTATTTTAGTTATTCAGATAATAACAATATATTGTAAAATGATTTGGGGAAGACTGGTTAGGGAGTCTTCTAAAATCAAGTTATCTCTTTGAGTGTACTTAATCAAATCAACGAGGAAACAATGACTAATTCTGAAATGATAGATTCTCAGACAAGTATTCAGGTAGATACTTATAAACCACAACCACCTAGTCCTGGTATATTACCACTTTTGAGAATACTTGAATACCTATCTTTGGCAACTGCTGTTGGTTCGGGAATTACAGTTTATTTATTCCCAGAAAATGTTAAACTGCTCATTAGTTTAGTAGTTTCTATTAGTTTGTTTATTTTCTTGTTTATTGTAAATAACCAATTACAAAGTAACTACACCAAGACAGTAAGCGATTCTAATATATTAAAAAAAGCAGCTTTATACGGTAGTGTCTCACGACTAAAAAATTCATCAGAAAGTATTCAAATAATTCAAGCAGTAGAAAAAGCTTTAAATTATACTCAAGAGTTAATAGACGACTATAAAAAGACTCGCCAACAAGCCAGAAATATCTACTATATTTTGCAGTTGGGAACAATAGTTTTTTCTGGAGTTACCCCAATTTTAGTTTTGGTTGATAAATTAGAAACAGGTCAGCCTTGGTTAAAATGGTTACCTGTAATTTGTCCGGCGATCGCTTCTATTGTTGCCAGTGTTGTAACTTCATTTCCTTTCCAAGAAAATTGGATTTCTGCTAATAGAGTTGTAGAACTTTTAGAAGCGGAACAGGAAAAATTTCTCTTAGGAGCAAATCCAAGTTATAGAATTTATGATGTTGCCGATCCAATAGAACGTTGTAAAATGGCAAGAAATTCTATAGCTAGCTTTATTACTAAGGTAAATACTATTCATCTCAAGCAAGTAGAAGGACAGGAAACACCACAACAACAAGAAGAGAAAAAGGAAGAAAAGAATAATAATCCATCAGTAGCGACTAAATAGCCAACAAGCTTGTTAAAGAATACCTAAAAAGTCTCGTTTTAGGATTGGGGGAGGTGTTTGTTTCCTCCCTAAAAATAGCAACTAAATTTATCTGATTGAATATGTTATTAAATAAATCTCTTATATTTGCTAGTCTAACTATTTGTTTATTAATTCCTGTAAGTAGTTGCGCCAATAATCCTGCCAACAAAGAACTAGAGCAAATTTTTGCAGCAGACCCACAATTAGAGAATAATCCTCCCTTTACCGAGTTAACAGAAACCTCCACTCAAAACAACCAACAACCAGAAACATCTGTACAACTTCCGACTAATATTCCCTCAGAAATCTCCTCAAGTCCTAACTCTGAATTACCAGAGAAATCTGAACCTTCGGCAATCTCAACTTTTCCATCAACTCCTCAACCAGAAATTCAGCCATTGCCTAATCTCACAGCATCACCAGAAGAATTACCTACTCCTGCAGTCGCGGCACTATCGACACCAACACCATTTCCCACTAATGTTATACCGCCGACTCCTACTGCCACTCCTCCAGAGTCCCCAGTCTTAAAAAAAGCCCTCAATGATGTGCCTACAGGATTACGTCCATATATTGCAGACTTGTCCAAATTGGGAGTATTTCAGGAGCAACAACCAACAAATCAATCTAATCCTGACGCAACTACCATTTTAGCTAAACCAGAAAATCTGGTAAGTAGGCGAGTATATGCTAGATGGTTAATCAATGCGAATAATCAAATTTTTGCGAATAATCCTGCTAAACATATTCGCTTGGCCGGAAAAAATGAAAAACCGATTTTTGAAGATGTTCCCAAAAATGACCCGGACTTTTCTGTAATTCAAGGTTTGGCAGAAGCAGGTTTAATTCCTAGTCCTTTATCTGGGGATGTTAGTGTGGTTAAGTTTCGTCCAGATGATTTTTTAACCCGTGAAGATTTAATCCTGTGGAAAGTCCCTTTAGATTTTCGTAAGCCATTACCAGAGGCGACAATAGAGAAAGTTAAAGCAGTTTGGGACTTTCAAGATACTTCTAAAATTGACCCTGCTGCTTTGAAAGCAGTATTAGCAGATGCTCAGAATGATTTTTCTAATATTCGCCGAGTTTTCGGTTATACTAGATTATTCAGGCCAGATAAAACTGTGAGTCGAGCTGAGGCTGCTGCTGTCTTATGGTATTTTGGAGACCAAAAAGAGGGTTTATCTGCTCAGATGGCATTGCAGGCCAAGCAATAATTTTTGGGAATAATATGGCCAGATAATTGCTGAAAAATTTTTTTTCATACCCCCTTGACATTTATTGAGGGATTCACTATATTAGTAAAAGTGAAAAGAAAGAAATAAGCCCCCATCGTCTAGAGGCCTAGGACACCTCCCTTTCACGGAGGCGACAGGGATTCGAATTCCCTTGGGGGTATCAAAAATAAAGTATAGCAAAGTTAATTTTTTTGTTGTACTTTATTTTTTTTGCTTTTGCGAGAAATTTGTAAATCAAGAATATATCAGTAGCAGTAGTTAGTACGGGAGTAGGGGAGTAGGGGAGTAGGGGAGTAGGGGAGTAGGGGAGTAGGGGAGAAAAATTTTTGTTGGGTTTATCCTGTGGATCAGCTCTGCTAACTTCCTTCAACCCAAGCTACATCTATAGAACCCCTGAAGCGATCTATTTAAAATTATAGATTGAGAGTAGGGGAGTGTGGAGAGATAGGGAGATGGGGAGATGGGGTTTATTAGATATCGGCCTTGCATTCCATCATCAAATAAATTATTACCCATTTTTGATCAATTAATTCTCCCTAAAACCTATTTTCTGGAGATACTGTTAGGGCTTCTATATGCAAAATTTAAGATGAAATAGTCTACTACTACAATTTTGCTAATCAAGCGGACATGATATTACGACTCTCTACTATTGCGCAACAAAGGAATTTTCGACTTCAGGTTTTTTCGGAATTGGTACATATCTATAAGTAATCCTATTTTATTCGTGGCAAAAATCTTACTGCTTTTAGGGAACAGGGAACACTTAACTAGGAACAGGTAAGAGTTTCAGTTTTTTTATTTAATTTTTGATTTGTTGCAACCTATGGGGGGATTGCTATAGTAATCTATATTTCTCAGAAAAAACTAAATATTGTATTTATCAGTAATTATCCAATC
>JBFRWR010000242.1:0-2617 GCA_051439685.1 Trichodesmium sp. | reverse complement strand
CATTATTTTTGCTTCATTTTGAACAAAAATCAAAATTAGATAGAAGCTATTTTAACTGACCTCTATCTAAATTTATTATAGCTATGAAATAGTTTTCCACAGAGGTAATATTATTCCTACCAAAGCACCGATCAGTAAAGTTATAGTAGTTAAAGAACTAATAGTTCATAAAAATATGGTCAAATATGACATATCCTTATTTTGCAGGTGTTACTCTGACTGGGTGAACTACAACACCACGCCAGTTGCTTCAAGTCGGGGGACCCTTTTTACGCACTGGCTCCTCTATCCCATGGTCAAAGACAAAAGGGAGCTGCTTTTTTCATAATGTTTAGAGAACCGTTCACATCAGCATTGATTAATCCTTTGTTGGCGGTACGATACAAACCTCTTTTTACTCTTTTTCCAGAAAAGGTGACTTGATTTTTCTCACCTTTTTTGTACACTGGAATCAAATCATTATCTATAAAACTTGATGCGGAAGTATAAGATTCTTCTGTAATAATTACATTTATCCCTGCCATCTCAGCTTTATAAGATAACATTTCAATCAACCTTTTCTAAGGTACAAAAACAAAATTTTGATTGTTTCTTTTCCCTAAACTTATCTTCTGCTTCCACTCTTCATTGTGCCCAATTATCAAAGTTCCTATTTTCTGATTAATTAGAGTATCAATAATTAAACGAGATGCAATACGCAAGATAGTCATTGATTTTAAATTCTCTTTTATTGCAAAGTTTTTTCAGTCTTTTGCTCGTTCTATTTTCCTGAAGTTGAGATTGTAGGGAGCTTTTAACTTTGTTATAGTATTGATTGATAGATTTTAACGGTCTGCCATTGATCAAGAGCGGTTTAATTCCGGCTTGATTAAAAGTTAATGTAGCTAAATTGTTTAACCCAATATCAATACTGGCGCAACGATTTTTTTCTAGGTCGTATTGTATTTCGCATTTCTCATAAATCACCTCAATTACATAATGGTTAAGTCTCGGGACGAGACGAACTTGTTTAATTTGTGAAGTAGGTACTAATGTTTTTAGATAAATCCCTGTTTTACTAGGATTAATAATTCCTTGTTTTAATTGTTTTTTGCTGATAGCTTGTGTCGTATAAACTACAAGATTTATTCCTGTTATTTTATTTTTATATTTCGGAATACGAGGACGAGCATTAAACTTTGATGGGTTCTGTTTATAAACTTCATTCGCTGCTAAAAAACTCTTCCAGTTTCTATCTAATATCATCAATATTTGTTGAGATACTTTAGCTGGAATTGCTTGATAATCTAATTGAGTAGATAGTGTTTTTTGCAGGTCATAATAAGAAAGATAAGTATTTTCAAATATAAAAGACTGACGAACTAAATAATTAGAATAGTTATAGAGATTTTTAGATAAGAAACACAGTCGGTCAATTTCAGGATAAAACCGATGTGTTGCTTGAATAATATGTCTCTCAACTAATCTCATAAATCATTCTTGTTAAAATTATATTAGGATTCGAGGACGCGCAGAATTGTTCTGATTATTTAGTCTGAAACTAAGCGTACCAATTTCATTATACATTATACTATTAAACCTTTGACCTTGGAGTTATTAAATTTTGTCATCAATCTCTGACAATAATATTGATGAATAAACTAACAAATTTTCAATACTTTCAGCGATTTTTCCCCATTTCGTGATATGGTAAATTTAATTATAATCCAAAGGTCTTTTATTGCTTAATGGAAAAATAAACTTCTAAACCCTTATTCTGTCGTTATTTTAGGTAGCGATATAGCTGCCGCTAGGCTCCGCCAACGCTCTTCATTGCTTGAAGGATGACTAACTAATTTTCTCCACCCTATTTAACTGGCAATTGACAAAAATACATTTATGTGTGTTGCAGAAGTTAGCACTACATCAGGAAAAAATTAATAGTAGGAATAGAAGTAGACTTTTTACCAATATTTTTCATCTTTTTATATTGTGGTTAATCAGTGGAACTTTATATTATACAATACCAGGAATAGTTTACTTTAATGGTGGGTCACATTTCTCGCAAAAATAAAGAGTTGGAACTTCAAAGGTCTCTGATTTAAAGTTAAAGTCAGACATATAACTAGGCTTCTTTAACCCAGATTCAAAATTTATTTTAGCTAAGTAGTCTGCTGCTTGTTTTTTTGACTTTTCTATATACTCTTGATACTGCCCTTTTTTGTGATTTTTTGAGAAATTATTAAAGCTTTTTGGCGTGTATTCTACTGCACTAATTGTATATACATCAATTAGTTGGTAGATGGCAAAATACCACTCAAAAGGCTGGGGTGTTATTTTTGTTATATGTTGTTTAGAAGTTTTTTCAGAAATAGTGACATTTTCACCTGTTAATTTACTTAACTCCTTAGACACTTCATATTTCAACTTTATAGTCTCAGTGTAACTTTCACTATAGCTTAAATTAAATCCAGTAATTCCTACTTCTTTTGATGAGCTAGTACCTGATTCTTGAGATGAAATAACACCTAGCTTTGAAGAAATTTCTTTAAAGCTCTGAAGTTCTAAACCAGCTTCTCTAGTGTAGCTAATTTCTCTTTCCCCACCCCCAGGTTGCCCATGAAAAAAATCTACTAAT
>JBFRWR010000241.1:0-10273 GCA_051439685.1 Trichodesmium sp. | reverse complement strand
AGAGTTCAGCTAATCTCTAAAAATTAACCAAACTTACCAGCAGTCGAGGCTATCAAGAACGCGGCGTAAGTCAGAACATAACCCACCGTAAAGTGAGCTAAACCAACAACACGAGCTTGAACAATAGAAAGAGCAACTGGCTTATCCTTCCAACGAACTAAGTTAGCTAGAGGAGTACGCTCATGTGCCCAAACAATTGTTTCAATCAACTCTTGCCAATAACCACGCCAAGAGATGAGGAACATGAAACCAGTCGCCCAAACTAGGTGTCCGAATAAGAACATCCAAGCCCAAACAGACAAGTTGTTAGTTCCAAATGGGTTATAACCATTAATTAACTGGGAAGAGTTCAACCACAGATAATCACGGAACCAACCCATCAAATAAGTAGAAGATTGATTAAACTGAGCAACGTTACCTTGCCATACAGCTAGGTGTTTCCAGTGCCAGTAGAATGTTAGCCAGCCAAGGGTGTTTAACATCCAGAACATAGCTAGGTAGAAGGAATCCCAAGCAGAGATATCACAAGTACCACCACGACCAGGGCCATCGCAAGGGAATGCGTAACCGAAGTCTTTCTTGTCTGGCATTAACTTAGAACCACGAGCATCCAACGCACCTTTAACCAAGATTAAAGTAGTTGTATGCAGACCTAAAGCGATCGCATGGTGAACCAAGAAATCTCCAGGTCCAATGGTTAAGAACAGAGAGTTACTACCACTATTAATTGCATCTAACCAACCAGGTAGCCATACGTTACCGAAGTTAGGCCAAGCTGTAGTAGCAATACTATCAGGGTTTGATAACAGCACATCCATGCCGTATAGAGCTTTACCTGAAGATGCTTGAACGAACTGAGCAAATACTGGCTCGATCAAGATTTGTTTTTCAGGAGTTCCGAAAGCTACCACTACATCATTGTGGACGTAAAGACCAAGAGTATGGAAGCCCAAGAATAGAGACACCCAGCTCAAGTGGGAAATAATTGCCTCTTTGTGCTGCAATACACGATCCAGCACATTACCTTTGTTTTGCTCAGGATCGTAATCCCGTACTAGGAAAATTGCACCGTGAGCAAATGCACCTACCATGATGAAACCAGCAATATACTGGTGGTGGGTGTAAAGTGCTGCCATTGTTGTGTAATCCTTAGCCATGAAAGCATAAGGAGGCAGAGCATACATATGCTGTGCTACCAAGGAAGTGATTACACCCAAGGAAGCTAGAGCTAAAGCTAACTGGAAGTGTAGAGAGTTGTTGAGAGTTTCATACAACCCTTGGTGAGGCAAGTTAAACTGACCTTGACTCTTACCACCGATTAAACCAGCTTTGGAATCTAGCATTTCTTTGATGCTATGACCAATACCAAAGTTAGTCCGGTACATATGACCAGCAACGATGAATAATACTGCGATCGCCAAGTGGTGATGAGCCATATCAGTCAACCACAGGGACTCAGTTTGAGGATGGAAACCACCCAAGAAAGTCAAGATTGCAGTTCCTGAACCTTCTGAAGTACCGAATACATGGCTAGCAGTATCAGGATTTTGAGCATAAACGCCCCAATTTCCTGTAAAGAAGGGAGCTAAACCTGCGGGGTGAGGCAAAGTTGTTAGGAAGTTATCCCAACCAACGTGCTGTCCACGAGATTCTGGAATTGCAACGTGAACCAAGTGACCAGTCCAAGCCAAGGAACTAACACCGAACAGACCAGCTAAATGGTGATTTAAGCGGGACTCAGCATTTTTGAACCAAGCAAGACTAGGACGGAACTTAGGCTGGAGGTGTAACCAACCAGCAAACAGCATGATGGATGCCAAGATCAGGAGGAAGATAGAACCCTGATATAAGTCTCCATTTGTTCTCATGCCGATGGTGTACCACCAATGGTAAACACCAGAGTAAGCAATATCTACTGGATTAGAAGCTCCAGCTTGGGTAAAGGCATCTACTGCACCTTGACCGAATTGAGGATCCCAGATCGCATGGGCGATGGGACGTACATTTAGAGGATCTTTAATCCACTGTTCAAAGTTTCCTTGCCAGGCGACGTGGAACAGGCTACCGGAAGTCCAGAGGAAAATGATTGCCAAGTGACCGAAGTGAGAAGCAAAAATCTTTTGGTAAAGATTTTCCTCCGTCATGCCATCATGGGTCTCAAAGTCATGAGCTGTAGCAATCCCGTACCAAATCCGCCGGGTGGTTGGATCTTGTGCCAGGTCTTGGCTGAATTTTGGGAATTTTGTGGCCATAAATCTCTTTAATATCTAAGTCTCGCGAACCTTTGAGAATTTAGATTGAAATAGGGGATTGAGGATTAGTCAACCCCCAAGGAAGAATGTTAAAACGTTATTGCATTCTTATCCTACTGAAATTATTCGAGCTAGGAAGAATGCCCATGTTGTAGCAATTCCACCCAGGAGATAGTGAGCTACCCCCACTGCCCGACCTTGGATGATGCTTAAAGCACGAGGCTGAATTGCTGGAGCAACTTTTAACTTATTATGAGCCCAAACAATAGACTCGATTAATTCTTGCCAGTAGCCACGACCACTGAACAGGAACATTAAGCTAAATGCCCAAACAAAGTGTGCCCCTAAGAACAACAAACCATAGGCAGACAAAGCTGAACCGTAGGAAGTAATTACATTTGAAGCTTGCGCCCAAAGGAAGTCGCGCAACCAACCATTGATTGTAATTGCACTTTGAGCAAAGTTACCGTAGGTAATGTGAGATACTGTACCATCGGCTGCTACTGTTCCCCAAACATCTGACTGCATTTTCCAACTAAAGTGGAAAATTACAATTGATAGGGAATTATACATCCAGAAGAGACCTAAGAACACATGGTCCCAACCAGATACTTGACAAGTACCACCACGACCAGGACCGTCGCAAGGGAACCGGAAGCCTAGTTCACTCTTATCTGGAATTAGACGAGAGCTACGAGCATACAGTACACCTTTGAGAAGGATCAGAGCTGTAACGTGAATAGTAAAGGCATGAATATGGTGAACCATAAAGTCCGCCGTACCCAATGTCATTGGCATCATTGCTACCTTGCCACCTACTGCTAATACATCTCCGCCAAAAATTGGGCTAACAGATGCTAAAGCATTAGGAGCAGTATTGCCAGGGGCCATCATATGCAGATTTTGTACCCACTGAGCAAAAATTGGCTGCAATTGAATACCAGTATCAGAGAACATATCCTGAGGACGACCAAAAGCCCGCAGAGTATCATTGTGAACGTATAGTCCGAAGCTATGGAAGCCTAAGAATATACAAACCCAGTTCAAGTGGGAGATAATTGCATCCCGGTGACGAATGACTCGATCCAACACGTTGTTTACATTCTTTGCTGGATCATAATCCCGCACCATAAAAATAGCACCATGGGCTCCAGCTCCCACAATCAGGAATCCGCCAATCCACATATGGTGTGTGAACAGAGATAACTGAGTTGGGTAGTCAGTAGCAATATAGGGATATGGTGGCATTGCATACATATGATGCGCCACGATGATGCTAAGGGAACCCATCATCGCTAAGTTAATTGCTAACTGAGCGTGCCAGGAAGTTGTCAAAGCTTCATATAGACCTTTATGACCTTCTCCACCAATTAGCAGTGGATCCTTATGAGCCTCTAAGATTTCTTTCATGCTATGACCAATGCCCCAGTTTGTCCGGTACATATGGCCAGCAACGATGAATAACACCGCTAGTGCTAAGTGGTGGTGAGCTGTATCAGATAACCATAAGCCACCTGTTAGAGGATTTAAACCACCCTTAAAGGTTAAGAAGTCAGCGTACTCTCCCCAATTCAATGTAAAGAATGGGGTTAAACCTTTAGCAAAACTAGGGTACAACTCTGCCATTAAGCTTTTGTCAAGGATAAACTCATGAGGTAGAGGAATATCCGCTGGTGCTACCCCAGAATCTAATAACTTATTGATTGGCAAAGATACATGAATCTGGTGTCCCGCCCAAGACAAGCAACCTAGACCCAATAACCCCGATAAGTGGTGGTTCATCATTGATTCCACATTCTGGAACCATTCCAACTTAGGAGCGCTCTTGTGATAATGGAACCAACCAGCAAACAACATCAGGGCAGCCATTACTAAACCACCGATCGCTGTGCAATATAGTTGGTACTCATTGGTTATGCCAGAAGCACGCCATAATTGGAATAATCCAGAGGTAATTTGGATTCCGTGGAAACCACCACCAACATCACCATTTAAAATTCCTTGGCCGACGATAGGCCAGACTACTTGAGCACTTGGTTTAATTCCTGTAGGGTCTGTTAACCAAGCTTCATAGTTGGAAAATTTGGCGCCATGGAAATATGCGCCACTTAACCAGATAAAGATTACAGCCAGGTGGCCAAAATGCGCGCTGAAGATTTTGCGCGATACGTCTTCTAAATCACTTGTATGACTATCAAAGTCGTGAGCGTCAGCATGGAGGTTCCAAATCCAGGTAGTGGTTTTTGGTCCTTTTGCTAAAGTCCGATCGAAGTGACCAGGCTTACCCCACTTTTCAAATGAAGTAGGCACTGGATCTTTGTCCACGGTTACTTTTACTTTTGCCTCGCGCTCTGGAGGACTTATGGTCATGAAGACTCTCCTCTCCCAAAGACAATTAACTAAATTATTTATGTTGTAGATACTAATAAAAGTTGTAAAGAATTATCAATATCTTTTGCAACTTTACAGGTTTTAACTGCTTGATTGCTAGAGTGCAACACCACACTCTTTGGTTATGCCAAAACTATATATTATTTTGGCTTAAATATCACAAATACATAAATTTAGTTTTACCTATCCCCATGTAACTGTGAAGTTCTTTAGGTGATTATAGACTTGCTTTATAAGTTTAAGTTGTATCTTTACAATTATTAAAATTTCTTGATGAGAAATTAATAAACTATGATTTGTTCCTCATAGTAGAGAAAAAAAGTCAAGGTATATCAACTACAATTTTACAAAACTTAAACTGAATTAATTTTTAAATTTGACCATGATTTAAGATGGACATTCGCAAATTTGGGCAAGCTTTTACGACTGTTTGTCCATTGTGTGAATTTATGAAATATTTTGGCTGCGGGACTCACAGTATCAGTGTTTGGAGCGACTGTAAGGTATTTTGGCGTTTGTGTAGTGTTCCGCAGGAAAAACTATTTGAAGTACATATAGTGTTGCCTAAGCTTACAGCCTGAAATTTGGTTTGAAGGGCTTAATCTTAAATTGATAAACCTTAATATATATAGACCTTACGCAAAATATGAAAATATACACCATCTGTAGGGGCGTTTTGCTATCGCATAACTCCGTTAACGCTTCGCGACATGTTTGCGGAGCATTCCGTCAGGAAAAAGGCGAAGCCCATGCCGTAAGGCTATATGGCCAATTGCCCCTACTAGATATACTGGTTATGCGTAAGTCCTGATATAGCAATGCTAAAGAGGTTACGGGTAATCAAAAAGTAAATAAAAAAACTGAAACTCTTACCTGTTCCCTATTCCCTATTCCCTATTCCCTATTCCCTAGCGCGTAGCACTATAGAACCCCTGAAGGGATCTATAAAATTAGCTGGAGAGATGGGGGGCTGGGGGATGGGGAGATGGGGAGATGATGAAGCAAGGGGCTATTTTTAACTTTTTTCCCTATTCTATTTCACCGAAATTCTGACTCCTAACTCCTGTCTCCTGTCTCCTGTCTCCTGTCTCCTAATCCTCACTTTTGCAAAGATACTGTTAAGGGTTCTATATATCTATATATATAGATAACTATTTAGCGATAGAACAGAAAGAATAAAAAAATTAGTTTGTCCTGAATAAATACTGATAAACTTTGGTTTGTAAGACTAGACTTCCCAGTGAAGCTATAAACCTACGACATATTAATAGTCTTGGCGTTAGGTAATTCACTGAGAAAATTATCGTTAACAAGAGACATCTCCGATAATCTACCTGAAACTACTATAAAAAGGGTTGTTAAATCTTAATTTCTGGAGAGTCTCATAGAAAAAAAACTTCAATGTTAACTCTAAATTTATAGGAGTATCGTCAGTGTTTGGCATAAATTTGCAAGCAACATATCTTAGAAAAATCATCACATTCCTAATTACTGTAGTTTTAATTTCTGGTTTAGTCAGTTGTAGCGATCGCCTTCCCGAATTATCTGAAATTGGTTCAAAAAAATCTATAGCTACTTCTAGGACTGCTAAAATATCGGAAGTTTCTCCGCCAGAAATCATTCAAAAACTACGTCAAGCACTTGACATTTACAAACCGAAAATTAAAATACAAAATCCTTTACCCGATCAAATATTTGAAGACAATACTATTAGCGTTCAACTCCAGGTAGAAGACTTACCTATCTTTAAGTCCGATCTAGATATAGGACCATATTTAGAAGTAGTCTTAGACGATCAACATTACGGAAAAATTTATGACCTAAGTCAGCCCATTATATTACATGACCTAGAACCAGGTACTCATACTCTTAGAGTTTTTGCTTGTCGTCCCTGGGATGAAAGTTTCAAGAACCAGGGCGCTTATGCTCAAACTACATTTCACGTTTTTACTAAAACTGCAAATAATAATCCTGCTCCCAACTTACCATTGTTAACTTATAATTCTCCTTTAGGTAGCTATGGTGCAGAACCTATTTTGCTTGACTATTACTTGACTAATCCACCATTAAATTCAGTAGATTCTGATGATGAAATGGTTGATTGGCGTGTTCGTGTTACTGTAAATGGAACAAGTTTTATTACTGATCAATGGCAATCAATTTATTTAGAAGGATTTTATCCAGGAAAAAATTGGGTAAAGTTAGAATATATTGATGAGTTGGGTAATCCTATTAATAATGTTTACAATAATACTGCTCGTTTGATTACTTATAAACCAGGTGGAAAAGATGCTCTTAGTAAAATAATTCGTGGAGAAATTTTATTAAAGGAAGCTTTTAGCATAGTTGACCCTGAATATATCTATGAGGAAGCACAATTAGAAATAACTCCAGAAGTAGAAGAAATTCCTGCTACTGAAGATTTAGAAGTAGAAGAAAATTTGATTGAATCAGAACCCGAAGTAGAAGAAATTCCTACTGCTGAAGAGTTAGAAGTAGAAGAAAATTTGATTGAATCAGAATCAGAACTAGAAGAAATTCCTACTGCTGAAGATTTAGAAGTAGAAGAAAATTTGATTGAATCAGAACTAGAAGCAATTCCTAATGCTGAAGACTTAGAAGTAGAAGAAAATCTCATTGAATTAGAACCAGAATTAGAGAAGATTCCGACTACTGAAGATTTAGAAGTAGAAGCAAATCTCATTGAATCAGAATTAGAATTAGAAGCAATTCCTACTCCTGAAGATTTAGAAGTAGAAGAAAATTTGATTGAATCAGAACTAGAAGAAAATCTAATTGAATCAGAGCTAGAATTAGAAGAAATTCCTACTGCTGAAGATTTAGAAGTAGAAGCAAATCTAATTGAATCAGAATCAGAATTAGAAACAATTCCTACTACTGAATCTACTAATCCTGAAGATTTAGCAGGAGAATCAGAGGCATTACCTACTATTAAAACAGCTCAAGAAACAGATTCACAAAGTAAACCAACTGAATCAGAAAAATTAGAAACACTGAAAGAAAAAACTGATTGGCTAATAAATTGGGCAAAAAGTAGATTTGAAAGTATAAATAAAAATTCTGGAAAACAAGAAAAACTAACTGAAGAAACAACTTTAAATACTTCAAAAGAATCTGAAAATATAGACTCAGTTCAGCCAAATGAATCTCTCACTGTCCCAGAAATAGTAGAAGAAGTACCAATTGTACAGCCAGCAGCAGAAATTATTCCCCAAGAAACTTCTAACTTGACTCCCAATACACAAGAAATAACTAATTCAGAAACAGATTATTCTATGCCTGAAGATGAAGATTCCCCGCAAGAAAATACTGTAGAATTAGAAGAAATTCAGGAAGATAAATCTAATGTTATTGATGATTATCCAGAATATTTTACTGAAGAAATTGAGAATGAAAATGTTGGTGATTCTGTGGAAAACATAACAGAATAAACTTCTATTGAAGTGCAAAAAATATGTTTAGTTGAGAGGAGAGATTAAAGATAGCAAGCAACAGTAAGAAATAGTAAGAAACAATTTTCCAGATCAATATTGATCCTCAGTCTATGTTTTAATTAACTCTTTACCTTCGTAAAATGTAGGGGTTTGATGAACAAACCTCTACGCTTAAGTAGGGCTAATTTTTTCTCAAATGCAGTTCCTCCGTTTGCGTTTCATGTGGGTAGCAAAGCATTCCGCAGGAAAGAAGACTAACTGATAACTGAAATGAACCACTTTGCTCATTTTTTCAGACTTCGCTAAATTTAGAGAAATATTAACTTTTAGTATTATTGATCCAAGACCTATGTCTCGCCTTAGATCTCCCGAATTACCTCAAAATTATCCTTGGTTAAATACAGATAAACCCTTATCTCTCCAATCTCTGAAAGGACGAGTCGTTATCCTAGATTTCTGGACTTATTGTTGTATTAATTGTCTCCATGTTTTGCCAGACCTAAAATTCCTTGAGCAAAAATATCCAGACAGCTTGACCATTATTGGTGTCCACTCTGCTAAATTCGAGCATGAGAAAGAAGTGGAAAATATTCGCCAAGCTATACTTCGATATGATATTGAACATCCTGTTTTAGTGGACAGTGGGTCTAGAGTTTGGCAACAATATGCTGTTCGTGCATGGCCTACTTTTAAGATTATTGATCCAGAAGGGTATCTGGTGGGGTCTATTTCTGGAGAAGGTAAACGTGATGCCTTAGATGAAATTATTGGTAAGCTGATAGAAGAACATCAAAATAAAAATACTATCAATTTTATTGAAGTTAGTTTAATTCTAGAAAAGGAAAAGCAACCTTTGACTCAACCATTGGCATTTCCTGGCAAAGTTCTTGCCGATCGTAATACTAATCAATTATTTATTGCCGATTCTGGACACCATCGCATTGTGGTTAGTACCCTGGAGGGCGAGGTTTTATCTATTATTGGTAGTGGTAAACCTGGATTAATTGATGGTTCATTTTCTGAAGCTCAATTTTTTGCTCCTCAAGGTATGACTTTTGATGCTAAAACTCAAATTTTATATGTTGCAGATACAGAAAATCATGCTTTACGCAAAATTGATTTTCAAACTCAGCAGGTGGAGACTATTGCAGGTAATGGAGAACAAAGCCGTCAAATTTTATCTGATTATAGTGGAGTTGCTAGGGAAACTCAACTAAATTCTCCTTGGGATGTAGAGAAGGTGGACGATCGCCTTTTTATTGCTATGGCAGGTTCCCATCAAATATGGCTACTGCAACTGGATACTGGTATGATTGGTACTTATGCAGGTAATGGTGGGGAATCTTGTGTAGATGGAGCTTTAACAGAATCAGCTTTTGCTCAACCCAGTGGTATTAGTACAGACGGTAATGAGTTATTTGTTGCTGATAGTGAGGTTAGTTCAGTTCGAGCTGTGGGTATTAATGAACATCCTAAAGTACGGACTATTTGTGGCAGTGGAGAATTATTTGGCTTTGGAGACAAAGATGGCCGAGGTTCACAAGTATTATTACAGCATTGTTTAGGAATGGAGTATACCCAAAATTATCTCTGGGTTGCCGATACCTATAATCATAAAATTAAGCGTATAGAATATCATGCAGGTTTGTGCCGTACAATGCTAGGAGATGGAACGGCTGGTCATCAAGATGGCCAAGGTCTTAATTGTAGCTTTTTTGAACCATCAGGATTAAGCGCGATCGCTCAACATTTATTTATTGCAGATACTAATAACCATCTAATTCGTAAAATCGAACTAGATACTCTTGAAGTAACTACCTTAGAATTTCCTGGTTTGTGCCCCCCCGATCTGTGTTTACCTAATTAATTAATTAATTAATTAATTGTTAATTGACTTAAATTACTAGAATCTAAAGGGATAATTCTGATTCCTACATCCTCACTTATTCCCCATTCATCCTGTCTCCTGCCTCCTGCCTCCTGTCTCCTGTCTCCTGTCTCCTGCCTCCTGTCTCCTGTCTCCTGCCTCCTGCCTCCTGTCTCCTGTCTCCTGTCTCCTGCCTCCTGTCTCCTGTCTCCTGTCTCCTGTCTCCTGTCTCCTGTCTCCTGCCTCCTGCCTCCTGTCTCCTGTCTCCTGTCTCCTGCCTCCTGTCTCCTGTCTCCTGTCTCCTGTCT
>JBFRWR010000240.1:0-18513 GCA_051439685.1 Trichodesmium sp. | reverse complement strand
TGGATATGGCGTTAACGTTAGCGAAGCTCCTCTGCAAGAGGCAGTGGCTCTGAAAGAGCGGGAGACCTCGCCATCCCATCCTAACGGACTGCTCCGCAAACGACCGCTTTTTTCCCCTATCCAAGGGGAGGCTTCAAGGCGCGAATTATTTAATTATTAATAATTAATAATTAATAATGGGGTAAAATAAATCCAAAAACCAACTAGGGCTTGCTGATTACATATCAAATCATTTACTGATAAAGGTGTGAGAAATTTTAGGTCGAGAAAAAGTACCAGGTTTTCCCTTGATAGAGCCGAAAAAGTAAGCATTGTGGGGTAACGCGAGGTAGAAAAATTAAGGGACTATTCTTCTGATAACTACTCTATAACTCTCGTTTCTCCTGACTCCTGACTCCTAACCTCACCCATAAGACTTTTTCAGCAAACCCTAACTATATATTTATCTTTGATTAAATACAAATAAAAATATTTTCATCAAAAAAATGAAATTGATATCTCAGATATTATTAATAATAAAATTAGTTAAGATTTGAGCTAAATTTAGATATGGAAAAAAAACTTAAATAAGACAAAAAAAATCTAGTTTAAACCTGATAAACCTCTAGATTATAATTAATTTTATCCGGTTTTATTTTGTTCCCATTCCTATAGGGAAATGAAATACCCTACTAAATAATTATTAAGCTACAGATCGCCAAATTTTAAAATTATTAATAATCAAGATTTTCTTGAACCCAAGCAGTTAACCCTTGTCATGGATTTAGAATGTTTAGCATATAGTGTAGGTCATGGAGATGATGGAATATGCCTGCTAGTCAGGATGGGGCCACACAGGATTTTATTAGACTGTGGTCTTGCCGATATTTCATTAATAAATGACATGAACCAACCATTACCAGCAGATATTGTGCTATGTAGTCACGCACATTCCGATCATGCTCAAGGACTTTTGGCTCTTCATCAAGCTTTTCCAGAATTGCCAATATATGCTAGTGAAGCAACAACTAAACTTTTGCCTCTAAATTGGCCAGAATTTGCAGTTTCTGAAGTTCCTGATTTTTGTCAACCTTTACCTTGGCACTCACCGACCAAAATTAGCGATACTCTAACCGTAGAACTTTTTCCTGCTGGTCATTTACCAGGAGCAACAGCTTTTCTAGTTACCTATGCTGGAGAAAATAGAACCTATAAACTTTTATACACAGGAGATTTCTTTTTATCCAACAGTCGTTTGGTTGAAGGCTTACCCCTTGCAGATTTACGAGGGTTGAAACCAGATGTATTAATAGTTGAAGGTAGCTATGGTACGGCTCGTTATCCACATCGGCGACAATTAGAAAATAACCTTGCAGAAAGGATATACCAAGCTATTATTTCTGGGACTTCAGTTATCTTACCTACTCCTTCTTTAGGGTTAGGACAAGAGTTATTAATGCTGCTACGCAGTCATCACTATTTTACAGGTCTTGATTTGGATATCTGGGTAGAGGAAAAAGTTGCCAGAGGTTGTGATATTTATTTAGAACTATTATCTCAATTTCCCACAACTGTACAAAATTTTGCTCAACATCAGGCTTTATTTTGGGATGAAAGGGTCAGACCTCGTGTGTTAAGACAGTTGCCAGGACAATTTCCCAGTGGAGATAAGCCTTATATTCTCATCGCAGAAAAGGGTAGTGATTTTAGCCAATACATAATAAATCCAGATTACTCTCTAATGATTTTATTAGCTGAAATACCAGGAAAGAAATTACAAAAGTTAAATTCAGTCAACACTGAAACATATCTCCTTACAGATCATTGCGATGGACTTGGTGTAACACAATTAATTCACAACATACGTCCTCAACATATAATTTTTGTTCATGGTTCTCCTAATTATTTAGCCGATCTGACAAATCTCGAAGAGTTACATAACCGTTACCAAATACATTCTCCACCTAATGGTAAACTTGTAGAGTTACCAATAGGTGATAATTTTATTGTACCTTCATTACCTGAAACTAATTATGAAGGGGAGTTAACTGAATTAGAGACAGAGGTAATAATTTCTTTACCTCAAAGGATTACAAATGATAATCGTTGGTCAATTTTTGCAGATACAGGTATTGTAGAAGTTCGTTGGCAAGGAGAGGAATTAGTTTTAAGAGGAGTTTCTCAAAGGGAATTTCTTCAGAAAACTAGCGATCGCTTCATCTCTCCTGACTTAGATTGTTGTGGCAATTGTTTACATTATCGAGTACAATATTGTTCCAATCCAGTTTCAGCTTTATATGGCTTTAAGGTCACATCTGATGGTTACTGTCCCATGTTTGAGTCGGTTCATTTTCCTTTTTCTTCTACTGGGGAAACAAATATAAATGATTAATTAGTCAATAAAGTTAATAAATAAATTTTACTAAGTATTTATTTATTTAACTAAAACAATTTAGAATTAGTCATTAAGAGTTGCACACTAACGAGAGCCAAAGAATATCTACTTTCATATTTGGTCATTCCCAATTAATTGTGCAACCCCAATCATTATTTTCCCATTGTGATTATTCTTGTTGATTTGATTCTGGGTAGTGATGACGAATTTGTTCAGCTTCTGGACAGTCTTCAGATACTAGAGGATCGATATTACCTCTGGGTACAGACGCTAATTTTTGGGTAATAGCTCCAATACTTTCTAAGCGGACCATTTCTTCCCAAGAAGAAATTTCATCTTCTTCGTCTGTTTCATAACGTATTGTTACTAAATCTCCCTCTATATCTAATATCTTTGCTTGTTCTATCCAACGCTGCTGGTCTCGCAAGAAAATACAGACCTCACGACCGTCACAACAAAGTTGATATATCTTGCGTTGTAGCATTGGCTTTATATACTCCCAATCAATAATTTGTTGAAATATTCGCTCTTTCTTAAATAGTGAAGTCATTCATTCCAGGTTTCCCACCTGTCAGTAGCTTAACACTTCATTATTAAAAATTTGCTATCATTTCCAATAGCCTGAAAATTTATCTAAATCTATTTTTATTTTGTGAATAGGTTTAGCCTACTAACTATCTAAAACAATTATTAGGGTGAATTTCCTTCCTGTTTTAAATCATAGACTCAACCTCTGCAATATCCTATCTACTTAAGGTAATAATAATAGTTTAATTATGATTACTTATAAGTCTAGTATTCTTGAGTATTACAATATTCAGCATAGCATATTCTTGAGTCAATTAAAGCATAAAATATGAAAGAACCAAGACTAAAATAGGAATATGGCCTAAGTAATCCTATTTTACAGACTAATGCCTCTACAAAATACAGACTTAGGGCAACCTCAGCAAAAACACTTTCCATACGCAAACCCTATTTAGTTGATACTTGCCTTAAAGATTAAAGGCCATACTTCAGTATTGAGTTCAACTTCTCACTTTGATACTCAACATACTGAATTTGACTTTAATACTTGATTTTCAGTATTTTAGACTCTACAATTTATTACGACAAAATTTTGGCCATCAAATCTCCCAAAAATGTAAATTCAATTTGATCTGAACCTCTAAATATATTGAGATATTTACATTTATAGTGAATCATCTATACTTTTGAATAGATTATCGTGTTTTCCAATTCACACAACTATAAGTTTTTTTGTTTCGACGATCACAAAACCAACCATTCTTAGATTATAAAATCATCATCTAATATCAAAAAATGTTTTGATAAATACCAATAAATAATTAACTATAGCAATCCTATTTGAGTCGTATACAAAATTTTAATGTCTTTGAGAAAACAGGGAAAGCTTAACTGGAAACAGGGAAGAGTTTCAGTTTTTTTATTTACTTTTTAATTTGTCATAACCTATGGGCGGATTGCTATAATTTTGACGAAAATATAGTATGATATACTTAGCCTTATCTATTCAAAAAAATTTATCATCCTCTTAATTAGTCAATTTAATTTTTGATTATTTCCTGATTTCTAATTTATTAAAAATTATAGTTTTATCTTAGATTACTTTCTATTTTTAATATGTAAAACAATCATAATTACAATTTTTTCAATGTATATATATCAATATAGCAATCCTAAATGATTTATGAAAAGTAGCCATAGATGAAAATTTTGGGAAAATCAAAGGTTTGACGGTTTGTAAACAGCTCAAACAAATATTTGATTAGAGTATACCATTTATGGCTTTTCACACATGAAATAGGATTGCTATATAAATATAAATATAAATATAAGCCAATCAGAATAAAACATGAACATTAAAGTTAATTCCAGAGATAATTTTATGATATTAACAACTGAATCTTTTACTATCAATGCCAAATTCATGTAAAACAGAAAAATATTATTATTTTCATGCTTTAAATTGATTTTACTTTCAAGAAAAAAAACAAGAAAAATATAATTAAAATTTAGATTTATTTATATAAATAAAAGTCTATTAGTTTCAATCACTAGATTTAATTATCTTCTCATATTACTGAATATATTATTGTACAACTGAAAAAAATGAATTATACACAAACTTTAACTCAGTCATCTCTTTTTGAATTAGCACGTTCCGGTGATTTTCGCGCTATTAGTCACTGGATTAATCAAGAATTAAAACCACAAGGAATTTCTGCTCGTATAGCTAAACAAACAACTGGATATCTAGAAGTTTTAGTAGAATTTCAACGAGAACCTCCAACAGATAGATTAATCAAATTTATTTGTCATAAGCTATGGAAACTTAACTCTCCTGTACTAGAAAAAGTAAGGATTATGGGGCGGTTGACCGGTTCACCTAAAATTTTGTGGAAACAATCTGTTAGAATTAATTCTCCTGCTAAAACCGACTTAAATAAGCAATCTAATTTTGCCGATCAAAGCGATAATCTAAAATTCAAAACCCTTCGCTCATTAATAGTAATAGGTTCAGCAGTAGCAGCTTTTATTCTTGGTTGTTGGGTAAGTTATTATGGCGTTATAGTCAGAAATTCAATGTCTGGGAAATGGATCGAAACTGCTACAGAGAAAGTACGAGTAATTAATCATAGAAAAGTAGCCAACCCAAACGACCCTACTGTCACCTTAATATTTGGTGGAGATGTTAATTTATCTAACCCAGTTTCTAATTCAATTCAGGGAAATTATAAATATCCTTTTGCCAAAATGGATGAGTATAGAAAAGCTGATTTGGCAATAGTTAATTTAGAAAATCCTCTAAGTCGTTCTACTCTTAAAAGTACAACTGATAAACAACAATCAACAGTAGATTCTAACTATGTTAAAGTATTAGCTTCAGGAGGAGTTGATCTGGTAAATCTAGCGAACGATCATACGGTTACTTATGAACAAAAAACCTTAGTAGAAACAATAGAAACTTTAGAAGATTCAGGTATTTATTCTCTAGGAGCGGGGAAAACAAAAGAAGAAGCTAGAAGACCAAAAATCATTGAAATTAAAGGTCAAAAAATTGCATATCTAAACTATAATGATACAGATATTCAACCAAACACTGGAGCGGTAAATGTTAATACTCGTAATCAGGATCAGATATCTTCAGATATTCAAATTTTGAGAAACCATGTAGACTGGATTATTGTTAATTATCATTGGGGAGTTGAATTATCAGAATATCCTGGAGATTGGCAGATGGATATAGCAAGGATGACAATTGACCAAGGTGCTGATTTAGTAGTGGGACATCATCCCAAAGTATTGCAGGGGGCAGAAATTTATCAAGGAAGACCAATTATATATTCTTTGGGTAATTTTATTTTCGGAGATACTTCTAATGAAGAGAGTGATTATGAGACAGCAGTCTTGAAAGTTTCTTTAAACACAGACAAAATAATGAAGATAGAATTTTTGCCAGTAGTAGTTAGCAAACACCAACCTCAGATAGTCAAAGGTGAAAAAGGAAAGGAAATTCTCAAACACATTGCACAAATATCTAGTGTTTTTAATCAGCCAATGAGAACCCCTGTAGAAATAGATTCCATAAATTCAGATTATAATTTTGTTGGTGTAGAGTCTCTTAGTGAGGAAACAACATTGAAGACTCTAGAAACTCCTAGTTTACCTGAGTTACCCCAAAGTTCTCCAGAAAATGATCAAAATTCTACAGATTTGTCTCTGAATTATTCAGAGAAAAAACCAAATATTGAAACGAATAATAACTTTCCTCTACCACCTATATTAAATCCTCAAGCAACTCCTCAAGGAACTCCTCAAGCAGAAAAATCTTCTTGGATTGAAGATTCTTTTATTAAAGAACCTTTTATTAAAGAACCTTTTATTGAGTTACCACGTTTACAAATTTAATCAAGATTATCGGCATGGTAAATACCATACGATATACTAGGCATAGTCCGCATAATTTAAGCTATTTTCAAAGTGTACAAGCTAACAAAATTAGTAGAGAATATATAAACACTAAAAATGAATAAATGATATAGCAATCCGCCCATAGGTTGTGACATATAAAAAAGTAAATAAAAGAACTGAAACTATTAGCTGTTTCCAGTCCCCTCTTCCCTAAAATGTATTAAAATTTTGTACACTACTCAAATAGGATTGCTATATTTGTTAGTCAATTATTAGGACTTTAACAGCAAAAAACTAGAGAGATAAATTATCATTCGTAATTATTTGGGAAAAAATCACAAGATTGATGTTTATTCCTATAGCAATATGATTTGAATTGTGAGATATTGGAAAGCTTTAGAGAACAGGCAACGCTTAACTGGGAACAGAGCAGAAGAAAAAAATGTATTTTTAAGTATGATAAATCCTATTTTCCATACTTTTAAGGAACATCCCAATTCTCATATCTGATTCCTGATTGCTATAGTAATAATAATCCAATATAGCCAATATTAAATCTCTACTAAATTCCTCAACTAATTAAAATAAAAACTGTGTTTGCTATTGCACTGGAACAAAAAAAATACAAAACTTATACCCTCTCTGATTTAGGATTTAATTCTAGTATTAATGTAGTGCCAGAGAGAGGAGGAATAATCACCAGTTGGCGTGTGAAAAATCAAGAGTTACTTTTCTTTGATGCCAAAAGATTTGAGAATCCAGAATTACCTGTAAGAGGTGGAATACCCATCCTCTTCCCAATTTGTGGTCGCCTACCAAACGACAAATACAAATACAATGGTAATAATTACTTTCTCAAACAACATGGATTTGCACGAGATTTACCTTGGGAAGTTATCGGCAATTCAAATCAAGATAGAGCTTCAATAACTCTAGTTTTAACTAGCAATAGACTCACAAGAAATGTTTATCCATTCGACTTTAAACTTACTTTTACCTACAGACTGAAAGGTAATTCTCTAGAAATATTCCAAAAGTATACTAACTTGGAAAATACCCAAAAGATGCCATTTTCCACAGGACTGCATCCTTACTTTCTTGCGCCAGATAAGCATCAGCTCTACTTTAATATCCCTTCAATGCAATATGTGGATCAGAATACAGGCGCTCGACATTATAATGATGGTAAATTTGATCCTAAGCTAGATGAAGTGGATGCAGTATTTGAAAAATTAACAGGTTTGGCCACAAATGTTGACGATAAAAGTCGTGGTTTGAGAATTACACTCAGTTATAGTTCTGGATATTCAACTATTGTCTTGTGGACAGTTAAGAATATGGATTTTTACTGTTTAGAACCATGGACAGCTCCTCCTAATTCTCTAAACACAGGTTATCGTATAGTTAATTTAGAGCCTGGCTCTTCTTGTGAAATGCTAATCAGACTCACTGCAACATTTATCTAATCATTGTATATTTGTATATTTGAGTTTATTATTGGGTACATCAGAGATTAGTCTGCCAAATATGGACTTAGTTGATTTAAAATCAGTTCTCGATGGCAAATTATCAGAAAATCTAAAATTTTTTGGGAAAACCCTTGCAATATTTGTGATGACTATGCTAATGTTAATAACTGTGTGAGATAAATAATAAATAAACTTGGGTCGCTAGCTCAACGGTAGAGTACTCGGCTTTTAACCGATTTGTTCCGGGTTCGAATCCCGGGCGACCCACTTTAATAAATTATAGATAAATATAGATTGCTGATGAAAACTCAAAGTATTGACAGATATAGGCTTTGATAATTTTCAAGTCTTTATAAAGTACCTGATTTTGAGCTGCCTAATGCTCATGCATATGAGTATTTTGGGTTGACGCGAGGCAGAAAAATAACTCTTATAATTTCTCTTCCTCCTTCCTCTAAATTCCCAATTCCTCCTTAATTCTGACTTCTGACTCTTACCCTCACCTATAAGAAGTTTTCAGCAAACCCTAAATAGATAATTTTAAATATTGACTTGTTTTTTGGTATATCTCAAACTTTTCCTAGTATGACTAATCTTGTAATAGTTAGGGCTTGCTGATTAAATCTAAAAGTATTTACAGATAAAAATAAGTGCCTTTTTTGGGTCGAAAAAAGTGCCTGGTTTTCAGCTCTTCACGCTCATGCATGGAGCGTATTTAGGCAATAGTTGGGCAGAAAAATCATTCTTACAATTCCTAATCCTACGCTCCCTCATTACCTTTTCTCCTGTCTCCTGTCTCCTGTCTCCTGTCTCCTACCCTTACCCATAAGACTTATTCAGCAAGCCCTAGTTAGAGTGTTTAAGATTTGGTATCTTCGGTGGGTTACGGTGGACAGTTAAGATTTTGTTGAGTCAGCATAACTATTGTTACCTAACCCACCCTACTCGACTGACAAATCTAAAATGGTGCAAATTTGTAGGGGCGCGTTACACATTAAATTAAAGAGGTTAGCTTATATCAAATAAACCCGCCCCAAAATAAATACCCTTAGATTTAATCTTCCTTTGACAAACAGCCTCTAATAAATATAACTAAAACTTATTAATAAGAATCTCTCAAGACACCAGACCAAAAATGTGATGAAATTAATCCCATCATGGGATTTTGACAAATTTTATCCAAAAATAAAAATATAAATTTCATTAGAGATAGACAGAATCTTCAATTTGTCTTAATATTATCCTAAGAATAAAGCTTAAGTAAAAATAAAGTTGCTAATAAGCTGATAACAAAAAATATAGGAGGATAAGGTATGGCTATCGTACCAATGCGCTTACTACTAGACCACGCAGCAGAAAACGGTTATGGCATTCCTGCATATAATGTCAACAACATGGAGCAAATTCAGTCCATTATGCAGGCCGCACATGAAGCAGACAGCCCTGTAATTCTACAAGCTTCTCGTGGGGCACGCAAATATGCTGGAGAAAATTTCCTGCGCCACTTAATCTTGGCTGCAGTAGAAACTTACCCTCATCTTCCCATTGCTATGCACCAAGATCATGGTAATGCACCATCTACTTGCTATTCTGCTATGCGTCACGGTTTCACTAGCGTGATGATGGATGGTTCTCTAGAAGCAGACGCTAAGACTCCAGCTAGCTTTGAATATAACGTTAATGTTACTGCTGAAGTAGTTAAAGTTGCTCACTCCATTGGTGTAAGTGTGGAAGGAGAATTAGGTTGCTTAGGTTCTCTGGAAACTGGTATGGGCGATAAAGAAGATGGCCATGGAGCAGAAGGGGTTCTTTCTCGTGACCAACTTTTAACAGACCCAGATGAAGCTGTAGAATTTGTAGAACGTACTCAGGTAGATGCTTTAGCAGTTGCTATTGGTACTAGCCACGGAGCTTATAAGTTTACTCGTAAGCCCACAGGAGAAATTCTAGCTATTAGCCGAATTGAAGAAATTCACCGTCGTCTACCTAATACTCACCTAGTTATGCACGGTTCTTCTTCTGTACCTCAAGACTTGTTAGAATTAATTAACAAGTATGGTGGTTCTATCCCAGAAACTTATGGTGTACCTGTAGAAGAAATTCAGAAAGGAATCAAGAGTGGTGTTCGTAAGGTAAATATCGACACTGATAACCGTTTGGCCATCACTGCTGCTATTCGTGAAGCTGCCGCTCAAGACCCTGCGAATTTTGACCCACGTCACTTTATGAAGCCTTCTATTAAGTATATGAAGCAAGTTTGTCTTGATCGTTATCAACAGTTTGGCACTGCTGGTAATGCTAGTAAGATTAAGGTTCAAACTTTAGATGAATTTGCTGCTAAATATGCTAGTGGTGAATTGGCAGCTACTACTAAGAAGACAGTAGCAGTATAGTTTTGACTAAAGCTAGCTAAAGTTTAAGTTTTCTACTCGAATTGCTTGAAAATTTAATTAGTTAAATGGAAACCCTA
Organism: Trichodesmium sp.; assembly: GCA_051439685.1. Taxonomy (GTDB): domain Bacteria; phylum Cyanobacteriota; class Cyanobacteriia; order Cyanobacteriales; family Microcoleaceae; genus Trichodesmium. The sequence continues at coordinate 8,264 of JBFRWR010000240.1, read as the reverse complement.
GTTAATTCTAGGGTTTCTCATTTATTAAATAACTGGTAATTTTAATTTCTTGTTCATAGCAATACCTAATATTTAATAATGAATAATTAATAATTAAGAGCGGAAAAAGTGAGCATTTTGGGTAGATTATGGCAGAAAAATTAAAGGACTATTCTTACTCCTATATCCTCTATAATTCAAACTACTCCTGACTGCTACCCTTAATCATAAGACTTTTTCAGCAAACCCTAATTATTGCTGCATCCTTCATGAATCCCTCCCTGTTGACAGATATACTTAATTTGATTAGGGTCTAAATTCTTAGCAAAATTAAAATTAACCCCTCTTAAATGATCTGACTTAAATGTATCAAGTGGACTTGCCAAAAATTGCTCTGTTTGAGCAGGTTGAGGAATTGCCAATTTCGCCCCTTTTAGATCAGTTCCACTGAGATTTGCTCCCCGCAAATCTGCTAAACTTAAATCTGTATTGCTTAAGTTAGCATTTTGTAGTTGAGCATTTTGAAAATTGGCATTAGTTAATTGTGCCAAACTCAAATCAGCTTTTTTCAAATTAGCTTTACTGAAGTTTGCTCCTGATAAATTTGCTCCTTGCCAATTAGACTCTCTTAAATTAGATGATTGGAAAGTAGCACCTTCAGCTTTAACTTTACTTAAATGAGCCTTTTGTAAATTAGCCTCTGATAAATCAGAACTACCTAAGTCAGCACCTGTAAAACTTGCTTCTTTTAAATTAGCTCGGCGTAAATCAGTTTCAATTAACTTCGCACTACTTAAATTTGCTTCTGCCAAAATAGAATCTGACATTTGAGCTTTACTCAAAGTTGCTCTAAACAAATCTGCACGCCTCATAATAACTGGCCCGAAAACAGCTCCCGTTAAATTAGCTTCTATAAGATTTGCTCCACTCAAATCAGCAATTAAATCATCAAAAGTTCCTAAACGATTATCTGCACCTGGACCATAAAACCGACTATTTTTAAAACTAGCCTGATTTAGAATAGCTCCCCTAAATTTGACTCCATATAAATCACTATTTTCTAATATCAGGGTAAAACTAGCAGGAGTAGAAGTAGTTTGGCCTAAATCAACCCCACTCAAATCTGCATCTTTAACTGAGCCACTGTAAACTTTGAGAATCTTGGCGATCGCCTTTTGAGTTGCTCTTAGTCTTAAAGATACTAAAAGTTGTTCTTGAGAACTACCACCATAATCTAAGGAATCCAAATCATTTTTGAGAGCCTGATTTAAACGACGTAATTCTGGTAGAGCTTGTGGCCCCGCACTAACTAAAGATTGTTCAATTCCATCAAGTATACTTGGTTCCTTTTCTTGGCCTAACAAATCCACTAGCAATGGTATAGCTCTCGGATCTTTAGTAGAACCCAAAGCTAAAACTGCTACTCGTCGTTGTTGAGATTCACTAGCAGTTAGAGACAACTTATTCACAAGAGCCAGAAACATATCATTATCTTGTTGTTTAAACTCCCGCCAATTCGCTTGATTTTGAATATAAACATGAGTCCCAAAAATAGTCCCCAAAACTAAGACAGTACCCGCAGTAGTCACAGCGAGTATAGCCATACCTGGATTTTTTCTCATCCAAGACCAGATATGAAAAGAGCCTGATTTATCCTTTGTTAAAATAATTGTCGTTACAGAAGTTTGGGTCTCAGCATCACCTAAACCAAAATGAGAAGAATTCAACTGGCCAGAACGAGCATCTACAACAAAAGTATTTCCTAATCGATCATGTCCTGTCCGTCGTAGTTTATTGAAACGAACAAAATAAATATCAATGAAATATGTTAAACCTGCTAGTAGCATTAAAATTCCCAAGGAAGGGAATGCTCCTGTTACCCGCCAAATTAAGTAGGCAGTTCCCATCGGTAATCCCCATTTACCGACCGCCTCACGAATTAAAGTTTTTGTCCAACCTGGAGAATCTCCGAAAGTTGACACAACTCTAAGTTCAAACCAACGCTTAGGCAGTGTTTGACCTGTTTTAGATAATGAAGATAATTGCCAGCCTACAACTACTATAGGAGCTAATAGTGCTCCAGACCAAAGTAAATTAGCTAAGGGGGTTACTTTTTGATAACGGTTTCGCAGGGGCATTCCTAAAGTATCAGCAATTACCTCTGTGGTCTTGGCCACTACAGGATTAAGAGGAACAGACTTGTTGCCGATATTGCCCAACTGACCAAGCCAAAATGGAACTGTTCCACTAACTACAATAAGAGATACTTCTGTGGCCCAAGCACCACATCTACGAATCCAAATAGGTAGTTGTTTGGATTTTAACTGCCATGAATCTTCTGGTTTATTATTAATCTCTGAATCACAAGTCGGGCTTGTCATATCTATATTTTTACTTTAATAATTTCAAATTTTAGATTTACTATGGTTAATCGTAAATATGGTAGTATGATTAAGTCAACCTTTATTTAGTCTTTATTTTTTCTTTGCCTAAATAGCAACTAATAGAGAAATGGCATTATTTAGACTCAACTTCTGGTTAATTAACTTATCTGCGTCTTTTCTCTAAATATTTTTAACAGATAAAATTTGGAAAAAAACTATATTGTTTTGGTTAATTTATAGAAAATATAATTAATTATTTGGCTATTTAGAGGCGAACAATTTTGAAGTTATGCTCGACTAACAGCTTGTTCCAGAAAAGTTATCTAATAATCTAAGAGTAGATCGACTTTTATAGCAATCATATTTTATTCGTAGCAAATATCTTACTGCTTTTTAGGTAATAGGGAAAAAGGAAGACTTAACTGGTGAGAGTTTCAACTTTTTTAATTACCCGCAACCTATTTAGAATTGCTATATATATACTTTATAATTTTTGCCTAATCTCGAAATACTAAATTATCTCAAAATAATCAGGGTCATTTCATTCTAGATTTTGAGCATGAATTTACTTACTTTCAGGTAGGGAAAGATAAATTTTCTAGAAGCTCTAAATAAGCTATTTTCGTCAATACACAAAATGTCACAGTTGAGAAGGAAATAGCCCTGAAAAATAATGAGTTAAGAGAATGTTTGTAAAACAAGTATTAAGAGAGCTGAGAGTGACTAAAATCTAAAAGAGGTAATACTTCAAAAGCTTAAAATCTGTTAAATACCAGAGATGGAAAGGTACAGATATTTCCTAGATTTTTAAGTGGCAAATAGTTGTCTTAATTTCTTCTTTCTTATTACCTGTTCCCTGCTCCCTGTTCCCTTTTCCCTATCTCCTTAATTTATATTTACTTTACAAACAATCTCTAATACCTAATAGTCAACAACTCAATAGATCATATCATTTTAAAATTTTTTGAATTATGACTTATGATTTCTTGTTAATGAATCCTCATCATCATTCAAATAATAAAATAAACTTAGATAAATATTGACTTTTTTTTAGATATTACTCTATTCAATATCATCTTTTTTATCTTGAACTAAATAATTAGGCTCGACAAAAAAACGATACCCCAGATAAATAACTCCTCCAAAGACAACAAGACTAATCAACAAAGAAACTATACTAACAACAGCCTCTAATATCTTGATAATAAATATGGGGATAACTATTAAGCCTGTAATTTTTCCCCATTGAGGAAGTTCCTTAAACCATTCTAAGAATTGTTGAACATATCCATCAACTGATTTCAAAATTTTGGATAGAGGTGACAATGAATTAGACATATTGTCGTAATTCTGTTGATAATTTTGCTTAAAGTTTTGATTGTTGTTATCGTTCATTTTAAGTTTAATTTTTCAATTTAATTATATTAATACCTCTAACTTGTATAGCAATCCTAAATAGGTCGCGACAAATCAAAAAGTAGATAAAAAAGTTGAAACTCCTACCTGTTGCCTGTTTCCTGTTGCCTGTTGCCTGTTGCCTGTTGCCTAAAAAGCAGTAAGATTTTTGCCACGAATAAAATAGGATTGCTATATAGAGTTAATTATTAATGAGGTAAAGTATTTTTTAGAGATTGAATGTATCAGGAAAGATAAAAATTAGATAGGGAATAGGGAATAGAGAGGAATAAATCAACACAAATATTTCTCACTTCACTCGTCTCGGAATATATTTACCTAATATAGAAATTCCCATGCTGGTGAGGTACAAAATTCTTAGGTTTTAGACAATAGGGAATAGAATACAACATCAATATCAATGTAGCTCATAAGACAGAGAAACGCGATATCTATTGTAAATACTGGATTTCAATTCTTTCAAATATTACCAATTTGGGATTTTAGTAACTATTCATTCTCTTAATACTTATTTGAAAAACAGTCTCTTATTCCCTATGACCTATTCCCAGAAATGTAAAACTTGTATAGCAATCCTATTTTATTCGAGTCAAAAACCTTGCTAATTTTTCGGAATAGGTTTGGAGACAATAATCAATTAGTAATAGTTTCAGAGTTTATTCCCATTTTTTCAATTGTTACAATCTATTTAGGATTGCTATATATTTTATCAATTTAATAATTTATCTATACTTGAACTGATAAAATTATATATTCTTTTTTAAGATCAAAAATCAAAGACAGAATAGGAAATCCAAAAAGCAACAGACAGGAAATAATTATAAGATAAAAAATTATTTGTCACTATAACTCGATCACTAGAAAAGAATAGTTTGAGATTTCAAGGTTCTAGGTTTTAATCCTGATTTAACAAATAGGCAAAACCAATACTCTTAACACCAGATTTTAAAGATTCGGTAAAGAACAACAAGAAAAGTTGCAACCGTCGATCAACTTATGCCAAAATAAAACAGGCTACCTTAAAGACATAGTAAAAAAAAGTACCATATCGGAGTTGAACAACCATGATGAATCTTGGTTTACTAAGCTTTGAGAAACATAACACATAAGTAAATGTGACTAAAATTACACTGGATTAAATGTATTCTCTTCAGGATACATAGTCAAAATTCAGTATATATAGTCAAAATTCCTAGCCTAATCAAGATAGCAAACTATATATATCTATCTAAAAATAGATAATTTAAGTGAGCCTAATGACTCTCCCATTAAATGAGTGAGACAGTGAAATATCCTACCCTAATAGACCTACTTAAAACTTTATCAGCAGAACAACCAGAAAAACTAGCATACACTTTCTTGGTTGACGGCAAAAAAGAAGGACAAAGCTTCACCTATGCTTCACTAGAGCATCGGGTAAAAGCTATTGCCGCCTTTTTACAAAAACATGAGGCCAAAGGAGAAAGAGGTTTACTGCTCTATCCCCAAGGACTAGAAGCAATAGCAGCTTTTTGTGGTTGTCTATACTCTGGAGTCATAGCCATTCCCGTGCCTCCTCCAGAAGCAGGTCGTCTGAAACGAACCTTACCCAGACTAAGAGCCATAGTCCAAGATGCTCAAGCATCCTTTGTTCTGACAACTTCCACAATTATCTCTCTTGTAGAAGAAGTGGCAGATGAGTTTCCAGAATTTGAGACTATGAATTGGATTGATACTGAATCAGTAGACTTAGAGCTAGCTCAAAAATGGGTTGACCCAGAAATTACCAGCGATACTCTAGCATATTTACAGTATACTTCCGGTTCTACCTCCACTCCCAAGGGAGTAATGCTGACCCATAAGAACTTGCTGCACCACTTGGGCTATCTACAAAGGGCTTGCGGGTACACACCAGAAAGTATAACTGTAACCTGGATGCCTTTCTTTCACGATTATGGATTAGTGGAAGGAATGATGGAGCCACTATTCAATGGAACTCCATGTTACATAATGTCCCCATTCTCATTTGTCAAGCAACCTCTGCGTTGGCTACAAGCTCTTTCAAATTACAAAGCTACCCACAGTCAAGCACCTAACTTTGCCTATGACCTTTGTGTAAGGCGAGTTAAACCCAAACAACTATCCACATTAGATTTGAGTAATTGGGAAGCAGCAGGTAATGCAGCAGAACCTATTAATCCAAAAGTTATGGAGAGTTTCTATGAAACTTTCTCAACTTGTGGTTTTCGTTGGAATGCCTTTGCACCATGTTATGGACTAGCAGAAGATACTCTTCTAGTATCAGCTAAACCCAAACTAACAGAACCTGTACTTTGTACTATAGATGCAACAGCTCTAGTAGAAAAAAAGAAAGTTGTAGCAGTTGCTGCGGATCAAACAGGGGTAAGGGCTTATCCATCATGTGGTCGCTTAGTTTGCGAAACTCAAGTAGCTATCGTTAATCCTGAAACTTGGACAAAATGTGCAACGGATGAAGTAGGAGAAATCTGGGTATTAGATCCTAGTGTGGCTCAAGGTTATTGGGAACGTCCAGAAGAAACTAAAGAAACATTCCAAGCTTATGTTAAAGATACTGGAGAAGGTCCATTTTTGCGGACTGGAGACCTGGGTTTTCTCAAAGATGGAGAACTATATATTACTGGGCGGATCAAAGATTTAATCATTATCCGAGGCACAAATCACTATCCCCAAGATATAGAGTGGACAGTACAACAAGTTCATCCTGCTCTTCGCCCAGACTATGGCGCAGCATTTTCCATCGAAGTTAAGGGTGATGAACATCTAGTAATTGTGCAAGAGGTGGAGCGTCGCACCCAAGATTTGGATACTGAGCAAGTAATTAATGATATCCGCCAAGTTGTTTCTGAGGACCATGAACTACAAGTTTATGCTGTAGTTTTAGGTAAACCAGGAAATATTCTCAAAACTGCCAGCGGTAAAATTCAACGTCGCGCCTGTCGTTCAAACTTTTTGGCAGGAACACTAGACGTGATAGCTGACTGGAGTGAAAATCCTCAACTAACCGATAAGTATCGCAAGTTACAAGAAGAAGTTGAGTCATTAGCATCTCAAGTGAAAAATAGCTAGTGGGACGAATGCAATTCGCCCCTACAAAAAAATTAGGAGATTTCGCATGGAGAAACTAAAACAATATTGGGTAGCTGAAGAACTAGAACGCGCTCTCGGCGACCCAGAAAATCCAGACAGTCAAATGTCTTTTAAGAGAGTAATTGAGATTGATGAGAGTGAAGAGTTTCCCCATGAGGAAATTGAATGGCTCTACAACTGGAAGCTACAACATTATTATGTACCTGTCAATTGTGGTGGAGAGTTTACTTCTTTTGAAGAATTTGTTGCCTTTGTGCGAGTTTTGTGTCGTCGCGACCAAACAATAGGAATTGCTTTTACTACCATGTTTTGGTCTTTTATTACCTGGATGGCTGGTACAGAAGAACAAAAACAAAAGTTAGCAGCTTATATAAAAGATGAACATGGGACAATGTGTCTGGGTTACTCAGAGAAGGAACATGGTGCTGACCTAGTTGGTGGAGATTTGACTGCCACAAAAGTTCCTGGAGGTTATCTACTAAATGGAGAAAAGTGGCCGATAAATCGGGCAACTCGTTCAGGTGTATCTTATATATTAGCCAAGACTGGTGAAGATGGGGCAGCCAGAAGTCTATCTTTATTTATGGTAGAAAAAAGCCGAATTGATGCAGCAAATTACTACAATTTACCGAAAATTCTTACCCACGGAATTCGAGCTTCTGATATGAGTGGGATAGGTTTTAAGGATTGCTTTGTTCCCGAAGATATGTTGATTAAAGGGGAAGGTGCAGGTCTTGAAGTAGCTTTGAAAGGATTTCAAATTACTCGAACTTTATGTGCAGCTTTTTCTCATGGTGCTGCTGATACTGCTTTAAGAACTACACTGAAATTTGCACTTAATCGGGTCATTTACAATAAGACAGTTTTTGATATTCCTCAACCTAGAAAAATTCTACTAGACGGATTTTTAGACCTATTAATTTGTGATTGTGAAACTATTGGCTCGGCAAGAGGATTTCATGTTATTCCCGAACAATTTAGTGTTTGGGCAGCAGTGGTGAAATATTTTGTCACTGTTCAGTTAGAAACAATGATTAATAATATTTCATCAGTGTTAGGTTCTCGATTTTATATGCGGGAAGAACATGATTTTGGCATGTTCCAAAAAGTGCTGAGAGATAATTCAATTATTAGTGTGTTTGATGGTAGTACAACTGTTAATTTGCACGCTCTAATGTTGCAGTTCCGTCAGTTAACAAAATATCGTTCTCGACGGAATTCTGCTAAGATGGAAAAAATTAAATCTCGTCTGGAAATAATCTATTCCTTAGAGAAACAATTGCCTACTTTTGCACCTGAAAAATTAGAAATTTCAGGGCGGGGTGCTGATGATACTTTACAAGGATTAGAAATTGCATTAGAACAGTTAAAAGAATT
>JBFRWR010000239.1:0-6482 GCA_051439685.1 Trichodesmium sp. | reverse complement strand
ATAATTTTTCTCCAAGTCTACTTTTCATCCTTGTCTACCCTGTCTTACGGGGTAATTAATAATTAATAATTATTAATTAAATAATTGAGCAATATTCGCCTCCCCTTTCAAGGGGAAAGAAATAAATTTTTTCCTTAGTTTGTCAATCCTCTCCCTAAAAGGGAGAGGTAATTATCAATTATCAATTATCAATTAATGAAAGATCAAGGTTTGAGTCTTTTTAGGTCAGGAAAAAGTGTCTGGTTTTCAGCTATTAATGCTCAAAAAGTTAGGATTTTGAGCAGACAAGATTCTCATTCCTCACACTTCCCACACTCACTAAACTTTCCACACGATGCACCCTCCCTAAACTTCCCACCCTCCCCACACTCTGCTTTTTTCAGCAAACCCTATTTACCTAATATCTGTCTATGTACTGGATTTCAATTCTTTGAAGTATTGCCAATTTAGGGTATAAGGATGCTGTCAAACACTCTACGATTTTCTGAATTTTAACTTCTAAATTCTGACTTCAATGCTATAAGATTATAGTTAATTTTACGGTTATAAAATGATTTCAATCACACAGAAACTTTAAATTACTCACCTGAAAATTCTACTAAAGTCATCAGAAACACTGATATATTTTATAAATTTCCTACGGAAATCTCACATATTTTTAGGATAGACATCACCGCTAACACTCAGAAAATCAGAGATATTAGTAATATGATGAACTCAAGGAAAATTCAAGATGGAAAATTGCGGAGAACTGAGATATTTAATTGATGCAATTAGTGTATATAATTTGCAGCGCAGTAAATCTCAAAAGCAACAGCGAATTAATTTATCTGAGGAAACCACAAACAATCAAATTATGGATAAGTATATTCATTTTTTTAGTTCAAATTATGAGAATATAGATGAAATTGATGCCTCAAATACTACTAATTAAATACTTGAAAATGATACAGCTCTTCCCTTTACCTGTGAAGTACACAACTAACAGGCAAGATGCTTTTAGCACAATCATCTTGCCTGTTAAACTTGTACATCATTAATGCTGTAAATCAACTTTTATACCCAACCATCCATAGTGTAATTTTTCAAATTTTTCATTATTGAAAAAACTTCGTCAACGAAAAGATAAAATTTCATTTTCTTCTATATGTGTTTTGATATTTTTCCATAATTTATATATTATTTTTATTAGATAAATTCAACTATATTTTAAGTAAAAATTCGGAGTGGCATAATAAGTATTTTGTTATCTAATAATAGGAATAATTGTTGTGACTAAAATCACTAAATATTAGTATTCATATCATATTTTAATTTTATCTTATCTTATTAGTTTATGATCTCTTATGCCTAGTAATATTACAGATAGTTAGTAGTTTTTTTCATAAAGTAATATAACTATCACCAAACCAAATTTATAGAAAATAAAGGAAGCAATATCAGGGGTGCGCGGAGATTGCTTCCTATCGTCGCAATGACAACTGTTCAACCAGATTTGATATCACTAGCCTGGGAAATGCTATATTCATAGCAAACTTTGATCAATTTGCTATTATTCATTGCTGTAACTTTTTACTAAAAAAAATTTAACTCTAGCTATTGTCAACCTTCAAAAAAATACCTTTTTCGGGACCTATAGGAATAATTCCACCAGGATTTAGAGGAAAAAGATTCCCATAATAATCTTTTTTAACTGCTTCTAAATCACAAGTAGCTGCTATTCCTGGAAATTGATATAAATTTTTTAGATAAACACTCAAATATTTATAATCTTGAATTCTGCGCCAGTTACACTTAAATAATCCGTGATAAACAGTATCGAAACGAAATAATGTCGTAAACAAACGTACATCTACTAATGTAATTGACTCGCCACAAATATATTTACTTGTAGACAGCTTATTGTCAATTTCATCTAAAGTAGTAAATAATTCCCGACAAGCTTTTTCATACGCTTCCTGACTTTGAGCAAATCCACAACGATAAACTCCATTATTTACTGTGTGGTAAATTTTCTCGTTCCACTCATCTATTTCTACTTTTAGTTGTTCTGGATAAAGATCGAGTTCTGGATTTTTGGCAAACTGATTAAATTGAGAATTGAGAATAACAATAATATCTGCACTTTCATTATTTACAATAGTTTTTGTCTGTTCATCCCATAATACTGGAACAGTAGCACGCCCATTATAACCAGGCTTTGCTAAACTATATAGTTCTGGTAAAGTACCACATCCTTCTTGTTCATCTTCAAGTACCCAAATACCTTTATCCCCTGCTGGAGAGGCAATAGTTACGGATATAATATCTTCCAAACCTTTCAAGGCTCGAACAACAAGAGTTCGGTGTGCCCAAGGGCAACCTAGTCCAACAAATAGACGGTAGCGTTTAGTAGCTGGCTGATATTTATTTTCTGCTTCTATTCCAACTGTTTCTCTAAATAAGCTAGTGGGGCGAATGTATTCCCCTGAATTATTTCGGGGGGCAAGTTTCGACATCATTACTTGCCAGAGTGTCGTCCAAACCCATTTTCCTAATTTAATTGTGAGAGAGGGTGGAAGTGATTTCCGTTGATTAGCCATTTTCTTTTTTCCTAAAACTTTTTTTACTTAATATAGATAGAACTAAATATAAAATTATTGTCAGCAGAAATAAGGAATAAGTAGGTAGGTGAAAAAATTTACAAGTACGTCATTGCGACGGTCACTCCGTGGAAAGAAGCAATCTCAAGAGCTGCAACTGCTTTAAATTTTTTTTACATAGTGACGTTTATTCGCACCTCCCTACTTAAGTATTAAATAATTTACAGCAGATTCAAGGATTAAACCTTTGTAAAACAGGCATCTTGCGTGTCACAAGCAGACCTTAACCATACGAAATCTCCTGTATCTTACCTTGTTGGCAATTTTCTCTAAGTTTTATACTGATTTCTCACTACTTAACTTACTAAAATATGATAAATTACTAAATTTACCTATAGCTTAGTAGCTGTTAATAACTCCTGTTTATTCATAGTTTATATTTTTTTTTGCAAATCTGATTTATAAAGTTAATCTAAAGATTACTTGTCATTAATAAAGAACTATATTACAGTAGACGAAATGTAATGGTATTTACAGTAATTTATATCTATAAATATGTAGGAGGAAATCAGCAGATCAATTTTCTCATGCAAATATTTTTAAATAGTTGATGACGTATTTAAGTAGAGACTTTTGCCCGAAATGACACAGTTAAATTCAATTACTATCTCACCTAATATAAAACCCAATTATCTATTTGTTGCTTTGCATGGCTGGGGAGCTAACTGTAATGATTTAACACCCTTTGTACCGGAGTTGAATCTCCCGAATTATTGGTTTGAGTTTCCAGATGCTCCACTACCTCATCCTCAAGTTCCTGGAGGAAAAATGTGGTACGACTTGTCCAACCAAGAATATCAAGGTTTAGAAGAAAGTCGCCAGATGTTAATTGATTGGCTAGTTTCTCTCGAAAGTAAAACAGGAATACCTTTATCCAAAACTATTCTCTGTGGTTTTTCTCAGGGTGGGGCAATGGCTATGGATGTGGGGGTAACATTGCCATTAGCAGGCTTAATTATTTTAAGTGGCTATTTACATTCTCCAGTTCAACCATCCGTGGAAAAATTACCACCTATTTTAATTGTACATGGTATAGAAGACCCAGTTGTACCTATTCAACAAGCAAGGCAATCTCGCGATACTTTCACAAATTTAGGGGCAAATATACAATATCAAGAATTTAATATGGGACATGAAATTCGCCCGGAAATTTTGAAATTAATGCGAAGTTTTGTTATAGATGTTATAGCAAAAGTCTAGAAAGACTATTATATTAAATAGAGTTAATCGCACTCTATTTTAATTAATGCTTTCAGCAGATGCCATTTCAGGGAGGTTGGTTTTGATGCAAACTGTAACCCGTTCCTTACACGAGGTTTCTAATATAACTACGGATGATGTAGCTCAGTTGGCTCTTCGTTTGGAGGAAGATGACTATAAAAATCCTTTTGACGGGTTAAATGACTGGCACCTGCTACGAGCGATCGCCTTTCAACGTCCAGAGTTAATAGAACCTTATATCCATTTATTGGATTTGGAGCCTTGTGATGAGGCTTGAAATATTGGGAATCCACTTTAATACTCTAGAGCAAAAATAAAATTATAAAATCTGTTGGGGTTTGGTTTCCAAATCCCTTTTTTTTTTTAGGGTTTGGAGACTAGGGTTTGGAGACCAAACCCCAACGATAAAATATTACAAGATAAGCGCGGATTACTATGATTATGAGTAGAAAAGTTTTAATTGGTATTTGTGGTGGTATTGCAGCTTATAAAGTTTGTGAAGTAGTTTCGACTTTAGTAAAATCTGGATTTGAAGTTAGAGCAATTTTGACGGATGCTGCTCAACAATTTATTACACCTTTAACTCTATCTACTCTCTGTCGTTATCCTGCTTATACAGACCAAGATTTTTGGCAACCTTCTCACGGACGTCCATTGCATATTCAGTTAGGAGAATGGGCAGAAATAATAGTTATTGCTCCCCTCACGGCAAATACTTTAGCAAAATTAGTCTATGGTTTTGCTGATAATTTACTGACTAATACTATTTTAGCTTCTAGTTGCCCCATTTTATTAGCCCCCGCGATGAATACTGATATGTGGGAACAAACAACAGTACAACGAAATTGGCAACAAGTATTGACAGAAAAACGATTTAATGGTATATATCCTGGCGCTGGAATTTTAGCTTGCGATCGCGTTGGTCAAGGTCGAATGGCCGAACCCAGGGAAATAGTCACAAATATAGAATCTTTATTAAATACAGCAGGCAAAAAAGATTTAGCAGGTAAGAAAATATTAATTAGTGCGGGGGGAACGCGGGAACATTTAGATCCTGTGAGATTTATTGGTAATCCTTCCACCGGTAAAATGGGAATAGCTTTAGCTCAGGCAGCATTGCATCGAGGAGCAAATGTAACTTTCGTGCATAGTATTTCGGGAGAGTTGCTGTTGTCAGGGGTAAAAATTATAGAAGTAGTGAGTGCTGCTGAGATGCAGCAAGCAATGTTAGCACATTTTGCTGAAGCAGATATAATTGTAATGAGCGCTGCAGTCGCAGATGTCAAACCTGCTGAATATAGTAGTGAGAAATTGCCCAAGCGATCGTTACCAAATTCATTACCTTTGACACCAGTACCGGATATTGTGGCAGAGTTAGGAAAATTAAAACAGTCTCACCAATATTTAATAGGTTTTGCAGCACAGACTGGAGACATTTTTGCGCCAGCGTTAGAGAAATTGCGGGTTAAGAATTTGGATGCTATTGTTGCTAACCCTATCGATCGCGAAGGTGCAGGTTTTGGCAGTAATACAAATCAGGGAATTATTCTAGATGCAGAAGGTCGGCAGTTAGATATTCCCTCTTGTAGTAAATTAGAAATGGCGCATCGTTTATGGGATTTTGTTGTAGGGGCGGGTTTCACCAAAAATATTGATACATGATATTAATTGCTCTAAACCCGCCCCCCTTTGGTGCTGCATGATATCGTCAGGGGGCGGGTTTATTACATTTAACGTTAATGCCGATAAATTTGGTGTGGAACCCGCCCCTACCTTTGTGGAAAAATTGAACGCGCGTCGGGGGGCGGGTTTATTTAATTTAACGTTAATGCCGATAAATTGCGTGTGGAACCCGCCCCTACGTCACCAACGAAAAAAAATTGTAGGGGCGGGTTTTACCAAAAATATTGATACATGATATTAATTGCTCTAAACCCGCCCCCCTTTGGTGCTGTATGATATCGTCAGGGGGCGGGTTTATTACATTTAACGTTAATGCCGATAAATTTGGTGTGGAACCCGCCCCTACGTCCGTTGAAAAAAATTGTAGGGGCGGGTTTCACCAAAAATCTTGTGATAACTGATTGATTTGTCGATCGCCCGCCCTGCTTTCAACCTGATATTGGGTAGCCGAGATATTAATTTAACGTGGGAAGAGGGCGGGTTTATTTCATTTTGAGGAGAAGGAAGTTTACCCTTCTCTTTTTTTTCTCAACGATACCTGGCACTTTTCAGTTATCAGTTATCAGTGCGAAATTAACGTTACAAAAATTGTAGGGGCGGGTTTGAGCAGAAATATTGTTATAACTGATTGATTTCTCTAAACCCGCCCCGCTTTCAACCAGATTTTGGGTGTAATGCTGATATTGATTTAACCCGAAATGGGGGCGGGTTTATTTAATTTAATGTTAATGCCGATAAATTTCGTGTCGAACCTAGCCCCTACGTTATCAACGAAAAAAAATTTGTAGGGGCGGGTTTTAGCAAAAATCTTGTGATAACTGATTAATTTCTCTAAACCCGCCCCGCTTTCAACCTGCAACCTGGGTGTATGCTGATATTGATTTAACCCTGCACGGGGGCAGGTTTATTTCATTACCGGATTTCAGTGTGGTATGA
>JBFRWR010000238.1:0-6279 GCA_051439685.1 Trichodesmium sp. | reverse complement strand
GGGAACAGGTAAGATATTTTTCTGAAAAAGCCATGAAAAAGAATTTTTTTATGGTAAATTTTCCTTTCTTTAGCTGATCTAATCAAGAGGTTTATTTATTTTCTGGAGATGTCTAATAAGTAGAGCGTGTTAAGCAAGTCAGAAGTCAGAAGTTCTTTTTGTAACGGGGATTAGAGCAACCCTGCAAAAATATTTCACGTTATTGATGTTCTATTCATCTATTGTTCAATAGTTAGGGTTTGCTGATTCGCGACGGAACATCTGTTCCCCTTTGCTACGCACATGAGGCGACCCCTATGTTTCGCGGTTATTGATGTTCTATTCATCTATTGTCCAATAGTTAGGGTTTGCTGATTGAATCTCACAAGCTTTACAGGTAAGAGTTTCAGCCTTTTTCTGTCTCATGTTGACGTTTGATTCATCTATTGTCCAATAGTTACCGAAAAAATAAGGTTTAAAGCCTCTCCTTTCAAGGAGAAAAAAATTCCTTTTAACCAATCCTCTTCTGAAAAAGAAGAGGTAATTAATAATTAGGGTTTGCTGAAAAAGTATGAGTGGTAGGGGTAGGAGTCAGTCCTCAGAAGTCAACCCACCCCTAACCCCTCCTAGTAGACTGACACAGCTAAAACTGTGCAATAGCTTTTTGTTTCTAGGTGTCTTTTTCTCCACACACTTCCCACACTTCCCACCCTCCCCACACTCCCCATCTAACGCACCATTTAAGGTGTGTCGGTCCACTAGGAGGGGAAGTCAGGAAGAATAGGGAATGAGCGAGGAGGTAGCAGTCAGAATTATCCCTTGATTTTTCTGCCCTTGTCTCCCTAAAATACTCACTTTTTCAGCTTTTCGCTTTAAAAAGCGGGTACTTTTTTCGACCTGAAAAAGCTAAAGGGTTTATCTGTCAATGCTTTGAGAATTAATCAGCAAGCCCTAATTATTAATTGTTAATTATTAATTATTAATTATTGAAAGCAGTTTCCGCGCGTTATAAAGTACATATGCAAAAGCAAGTACGACAGCTATATACTTTCATACAACAAAGCCTTATCAAATTGTAAATTAACTCAAAATATTGAATAAACTAGATTTTTGAGGGATTTTATTGCTAAATTATGTAACGTGTTTTTTGAGCTTGCTCTACTTAATCACTGTCAACTATATAATTCAATAATAATCTTTTAATTGCAATATATCCCGAAATATGAAATGAACACAAATATGAACAACTTAATTTTAACTGGAGCTGAAATTGGATTCATCATAAGTATCTTTGTCGCAATGAGATTTTTTGTTGGTAGGATATATAAACAGTTACTTAAAGTTTCCTCAATTAAAGCAAAAGAAAAAAATGTTCAAGTTATCTACCAAAATTTGCAGATATTAATAACTATAAGTTCCCTACTATTATGTTTGGTAGTGGCAGGATTTAATGGATGGCTGATCTATCAAGGAAAAGACTTAATAGAATACAAACAGTCTCTGATTCAAAATATTTCCCCAGATTATTGGATAGAAATAGGAATTGGAGTCATAAAAAGTCTGAGTTTATTAATATTAACTAGCTGGATTATTCCATACATAGATAAGTTTATAAATTGGTTGAAAGAGCAAGCAGATAATTTTGAAACACTGACTGCTAATGATGAAACTATTGAAAATTTATTTAAGTTTTTAAAAGAAAACTTGAATAAGATTATCTGGCTACTTTCGATTACTATATCTGCCCAATTTCTCCAATTACCAACAGTAATAATTCAATATTTGTATATAGGTTTGCGGATTTATATAATTATAATAGCTGGATTACTATTTGTTAAAGCAGGTACAGCCGTAATTGATACTATTGATGCTCTGAGCAATAAATATTCCGAGCAAAAAAATATTTTTATCTTGCGCATCTATGATAATTTTAGTCATTTAATTCCTCTGGCAAAGCGATGTATTGAATATGCCATCTATATTGTTACAGCTACTTTAGTAATTCAGCAACTTGATTTTATTGCCAAATTAGCTACCTATGGACCACTATTAGTTCAAATAATAGGAATTATATTTATTACTCGTGTTGTTGAAGAAGTTGCTAAACTTGTACTGGAAAAATTACTACTTGATAATAATGATTCAAGTAATGTATCTCAACAAAGACGCAAGACATTTCTACCTTTATTTAAAAGCTTTATCAAATACTTTATTTACTTTGGTGCAGGTATTACTATTCTTTATATTGTCAAGATTGACCCGACTCCAATTTTAGCAGGTGTAGGTATTCTTGGTTTAACAGTGGGAATGGGTGCTAAAAGTCTGATTGAAGATATAGTTGCAGGTTTCTTTATTTTGTTTGAAAACTATTATTTAGTAGGAGACTTTGTAGAGATAAATGGTGTCTATGGTTTTGTGACAGGAATAGAATTAAGAACTACTCGGATTAATTATGAAGATAAACATCACATTATCCATAATCGTGATGTTAAAGATGTAGTTAATCACTCACACCATAGTAATTCAGTTGTTACTCTAAAAATCCCTTATCAAAGTGATATTAATCAAATCTATGAAATTATAAATAGAGTAGGAAAGAAGCTCCTAGAAAAGTATCCAGAAGAAATAATGAAAGGCACAGTAGTAGATGGAATAGAAGAATTTTATGAGTATCAAATGTTAGTTCATATCACTACAGAAGTTAAACCAGGAAGACATATTGATATGAAGAGAATTTTAGGTACAATGATTAAACAAGCTTTCCAAGAAGAAGGCATTGAAATTCCTGTGATTCACCATTTAATGTTGGATAATTTAGAGAGTGAATACACAAGTAAAGATTAAGACAGCCAGAGTGCTTACAAGTTACTATGGTTAAATATTTAGAGGTATTAAAAACATATTAAGTAGGTAGGTGAAAAAATTTACAAGTATGTCATTGCGACTGGAGCGGAGCGGAAGGAAGCAATATCAAGGGTTTCAACTACTTTAACGTTTCGTTACATAGTGATGTTTATTCGCGCCGACCTACTTACTTCTAAACTTTCATCTTTTGATTTACCAAAGCCTAATTGGGTGCGGGTTAATTTAAAAATCTGTGAAAAATCGTTAAATTAACTATGAAACACGCCCCTAAATAGCTTATATATCGGCTAACTGATAACTAATAACTCATAACTGAAATGACTCATTATCAACAATTACTCCAAATCAATACCTCTGGTAAATCTTTATCCAGAATTACTTCTAAAGTGCAAGAAGCTGTAGCTAAGTCAGGGGTAAAAACAGGTTTATGCAATCTATTTTTACGCCATACTTCTGCTAGTTTAATCATTCAAGAAAATGCCGACCCAGATGTATTAGTTGACTTAGAAAATTTTATTTCTAAATTAGTACCAGAAGGCTATCATTATATTCATAGTGCAGAAGGGCCTGATGATATGCCAGCTCATATTCGCAGTGTTTTAACTCATACTTCCGAACAAATTCCTATTAATAATGGCAGATTAGTATTAGGTATTTGGCAAGGAATTTATGTTTGGGAACATCGCCAACGTAGTCATTGCCGAGAATTAGTAATTCATATTAGTGGAGAATAAACTAGACTTTTGTTTCACTAAAATTTAGAAGTTAAAAGTTAGAGTTTAGTGAATTAAGACCTGAATTTTACTTTATTCATTTGGGCTTATTCTTTAACTTTATTAGTTTCCAAATCTTTTAAATGAATTAGTCTTACAAAACTTCTCGTTGTTATGGGGTACACAGCTAACAAGCAAGATAACTATTCTACAATTATTTTACTATTTAAACTTATAGTTTATTGGTCTGAAATATTCTGTAAGTACCTCAAAAAAATTAATTAGACAGATGCTAAATAGGTAAATCAATTTTGACTAATAACTTAGGGCTTGAAAATTTTGATTATATAGTAATTTCAGGTTATTATTTAATATCAATGCTCATTAAGTAGTCATAATAAATTAGCTATCTTAGGAGGGGTAATAGGGAATAGGTATTGAGGGAGAAAAAAATGATTATTTCTGTACGATAATTTATTGTATTTTTTATTGTTGGAAATGTCTTGTAGTCATTTTTAGATGACTCGAACTGTCAGCCAAGAAATAAATTTATTGGCGGATGATAAAAGATGAAAAATCCACAAAATTCTACCCAATGGTTCGCCAAGAATTGAAATCCTTGGCTAATAGCTGAAGTCATCTCAAAGATGACTAAATTATCTATACCCTCTTGTTGTATTATGGTTAATTAATCCAAGCTGATATAAGATAATTATTTGGAAACTATTCGTGAAATCTTTCTGGTGAATTGGTATAACTTAAATAACATAAATTATGACTAATAAATTCACTTCAAATATCCTCGCATCTATATCTAATAAAATTAATTTGCCACATTGGTTAATCCAAATAACTGCACCGATAATATCTGCAGCAATATTTGCTTTTTGTTTTCCTCCCTATAATATTTATCCTCTGGCATTTTTCGCTTTTACACCTTTATTATTTGCCACTTTAACAGCTAAAAATTCTTGGCAAGCTAGGGCAGTCGGATTTATATTCGGCTGTTTAGTGTATAGTTTCACATTACATTGGATGTGGAATATTTTTCCCTGGTTTACAATTATTCTCTGGGGAATATTAGCTTTATTTCCTGCTATTTTTACATTTACCATATTCTTAATCAAAAAAAGATTGGGAATAGTAACTTCTCTCATCACCGCTCCCTTTATTTGGATAGGTATAGAATATTTTCGTTCTGAATGTTGGTTTCTCAAATTTGCCTGGATAACTCCCGGTTTTTCTCAAGCAAAAAATCTACCTTTTTTACAGTTTAGTTCCATTTTGGGAGTTTACGGAATTTCAGGTTTAATCATTGCGGTTAACTGTTGTATTTGTTATTTGCTTCTTAGTCAAAATTCACTTAATAAACGTTTTTTACCAGTAATATTATCTCTGGGGATAATTACTATAATTCATGTTTGGGGTTTTGCTCAAATTCCTACTCAAACTTTAGGTGAAATTCCAGTAGGAGCAATTCAAACAGAAGCAAGTAACTTGCTAGAAAATCGACAATTATCTGAGGAACTATCAGGAAAAGTCAAATTAATTGTCTGGCCTGAATATTCACTATTTCAATATGTCGATCCAGATACAAAACTCTTTAAAAAATTATCTCAAATTGCTATTGATACTCAAGCTTATTTAATAGTAGGCGCTCAAGAAAAAGTGCCTGATTCTGCAAATAGTTTCTATAATACTGCTTTACTTTTATCACCTACTGGAGAAAAAATAGGAAGCTATTACAAAAACAATCCAGTACAATTTTTTGATGATGGAATACCAGGAAAAACCTTTCCAGTTTTTGATACAGAAATCGGAAAAATTGGCATTGCTATTTGTTATGATATGGATTTTTCCCATGTTTTTCTAAATCTGGTTCGTAACGGTGCAGAAATATTAGCAGTTCCTACTTATGATGCAATGGAATGGTCAGAAATACAACATCTTCAACACTCAGCAATGGCACCCGCTCGTGCTATTGAACATCGACGGTGGGTAGTTCGTTCTGCTAGTTCTGGAACTTCTCAAATTATTAATCCTTATGGAGAAATTCAACAAAGTTTAGACGTCGGTTTAACAGGTACTATTTCTGGGAAAGTTGAGAAGCGATCGCCTTTAACTTTTTATGCTAGTTTTGGATATCTATTAACCCCTATTTGTTTAGTATTAGTGATTAGTTATTTGGGGTATGAGTTAGTCTGCTATATTAAAAATCTTGTCGATCAAAAAGTTAACAAAAATGCAAATTAGCCACAATTTTGGTTAAGTAAAAAATGTCAGAAAATAAGACAAATAACAGTATCTCGGTAACTTGAGAAATTCTATCTAGAAATAGGGAGTCGGGAGTAATAATTATAGGGTTTTTCTTGCACGGTAAACTAGCGTAGGGACTTTTCATACGATATCCCTACAAAGTCTTGGTTCTGGCGATGTGGTTAATCAATTTGAAAAGTGCTGAAATCTGGCTTCTATCAGAAACCGCGTTTATGCTACTATTAGTGGAAGTTGTACGCCTAAATCTCTTATCTTCCCATGATTTTAACTTTTGCTCATTTTTCCCAGAAAGGCGTTATAAGTTCCATCTCTAAAAAATTTACCGAAAAATAGGGTTTAAAGCCTCCCCCTTTCAGGGGGACTTTGTGCTATGCTGAAAAAAGCGGAAAGGTATTCAACCGCTCTAAAAACCTATAGCTACTTAACTGTAGCGTTTGCACCTTGA